>JBFLZD010000011.1 GCA_040756435.1 Spirochaetota bacterium
ATGCCCTATAAATCCCTCATGGTATTTATTGGCAAATCCCTGAAAAATGCATTCTTCCACTTCACCACCAATCCTGCACCATGGCCCAATGCTGCACCCTTCTCTCACTTTAGCCTGTAATACTATTGTATTATCTCCAATCGCACATGGTCCTTCAATTCTGGTAAAAGATTTTATTGAGCAACCTTTCCCAATATACACTGGTCCTTTTGTACAATCTATAACTACATACGGTTCTATAGTTACATCATCTTCTACTATTATTTGGGAACTATCGCCTAAAATTGTTACACTATTGTGGCCACCCGGCTTTTTTATAAATTTAAAATCCTGTGTTATAATATCCCCATTTTTATCAATCAATTCCCACAGAGATGTCAGCACATAACCGTTATAATTTGCTTTTTGAGTTTTGTCCTGCAAAAAATTTTGTACATCTTCGGTGGTGGTGAATGGTGGAATGGTAGCTTCTTGTACCTTTGCAAGTACAGGAATATCGTTATGCATATAAATAGTATTATTTTGTATGTCCGATAGTTCCGGGTATATAACCCTTGCATTGATAAACAGCAACTCTTCTGAATGGTTGATTTTCACCGGTTCATTAATATGGAGATGGGGATACTGTATGTGAACTATCGCTTCCAAATGATGTCGTGTATAAAAATAGATTGAATCAGGAAACTGAGATGGGAACAAGGTGGCATATCGCTGGTGAATGGTGAAAAGTCCGCAGCGAATATCCCATACGGGCCTTGTTAGGGTTATTGGGAAAAAGTCATTATACTGTGAATCTTCAAAAATTATTATTTTCATGTTTTCTTTAGAGCAGATACATTAATCTATTACATCATTAATTATCAAACCATATTTCCTTCATTAAAAACTGTTATTAAAATTAGTTATACTATAAACTGTTGTCAATAACATTTATGTAATAAAAAAAGCCACCCTACAGGAGTGGCTTTGTATGTATAAACTTTTAAGAAAAAGCTATTTATTTGCGTCTTCTTCAGCAAATTCTTTCTTGCGCTCTTCAATAACTTTTTCAGCAATCCTGCCTGAAATTGGCTCATAATGTGAAAAGCGCATTTCAAAGGTAGCCTTACCACTTGTCATTGCACGCAGGTCAATTGAATATCGCAGCATCTCGGCCAGTGGCACCAGCGCTTTAACTACTGATATTGGGGATTTCCCTTCCTCATCCGAACTTCCCATGCCCAGTACCTTGCCACGGCGGCTGGTGATATCATTCAAAATATCACCCATTGAATCCTTTTCAACATACACATCCACTTCCATGATGGGCTCTAACAGTATGGGACCTGCAGCTTCAAGACCTTTTTTCAATGCCTGTCGCGCTGCAATTTTAAATGACATTTCAGAAGAATCAACAGGATGATATGAACCATAGTAAAGCTCAACCGAAACATCCACAACCGGAAAGCGTGCAAGCACACCCTCATCCATTCCTTCTCGCAATCCCTTTTCAACAGCCGGTATGAAGTTACGTGGAATAACACCGCCAACAATGCTGTCTATAAATTCAAATCCTTTGCCACGTTCAAGTGGTGCAACTCTTATAAATACTTCACCATATTGCCCATGTCCACCTGTCTGCTTTTTGTGCTTATACTGAGCTTCAGCTTTTTTGGTGATAGTTTCCCTGTATGCAATCTTAGGTTCAGACGTAACAAGCTCAATTTTATTCTTTTCTTTTATGGATTTCAATATAATATCCAGCTGCATTTCACCCATTCCTGACAGAACTGTTTGTTTGGTTTCAGGATTAAATATATAGGTGATAGTTGGGTTTTCATCAGTTATTCGTGAGAATATCTGGCCAATTTTATCTTCATCGCCCTTCTTGGATGCCTGTACCGCATATGAAAACACAGGATTTGGTAACTGTATTATTGGCAACAACACTGAATGCTTTGTATCACATAATGTATCAAGAGTTGCTGTTCTATCCAGTTTAACAGCAACACCAATATCACCAGGAAGAAGTTTTGGCACTTCAACCGGTTTGTTGCCAATCATAGTATAAAGTTTTGTAACGCGTTCTTTATAATTCTTGGTGGAATTTAATACTTCAGTTTCAGGCAATAATGTTCCAGAAATGATTTTCAAATAATTGAATCTGCCAGCATACTGGTCAATGTATGTTTTCCATACAACTGCAGCAAATGGTGCATCAGGTTTTGATGTAATAACCACTTTTTCTTCTTTATTATTGGGATTTAGACCTTCAACCTGTTTGTTTAATTCCCATGCAGGAACATAATTTTTAATAACGTTAAGCAAATTCTTTATACCAATAGCTTTCAGTGAAGAACCACAAATAACCGGAAAGACCTCTGCTCTGGCAACAAGTTCTTTCAAGCCTTTTTTCATTTCATCTTCAGTTAATGGTTCACCCTCTAAATACTTTTCTATCAGTTCGTCATCGCCTTCAGCCGATAGTTCCATCAGACTATTGCGTGCATCTTCTGCAGCCTTTTTCAAATCTGCCGGGATATCGCTTGCTTGAATTTTGCCATCAGGTTTAGGCATCATAGCCTTCATTTCAATCAGGTCAATAACACCGCTGTGTTTATCAGCTTCACCGACAGGAATGCAAACAGCTGCAAATTTTGCATTAAAATGGGATCTCAGGTTATCAATAATAGCATTGAAATTTGCCCGTTCTTTATCCATTTTGTTTATAAAAATGATTCGTGGAATCTTTTTTGATTCTAAATAACGCCACACTTTTTCAGTTTCTATCTGTACGCCATCAACTGCATCAACCACTACGATAGCCGCTTCGGCTACCTGAATAGCGGCTCGTGCTTCACCAACAAAATCTGACATACCAGGTGTATCAATAATATTTATTTTAACATCATCTATCTCAACATAACCCAGTGCACTACGAATTGACATTTTCCTGCTTTTTTCTTCCTCATCATAATCCGATGTCAGCGACCCGTCATCCGGCTTGCCAATTTTGTCAATTTGACCACCTATAAACAACATCGCATCAAATAATGTAGATTTTCCGGTACTTCCATGCCCCACAATGGTAACAGTTCTAACGTTTTCAGTAGAATATTCTTTTAGCATCATACCCTCCAGCGTACTATTCACTAAATTAAAATGAGATATTCTCTTTTAGGACGAAAAGACAAAAGCTTTTGCAGAAAAGTAAAATGCTATATGTTTTTTGTAAAGTATTTTATTTTATAAAATTGAAAGCTATAGCACAAGTTCACAAAGAATATTCATAATCAATTTAGAAAAGTAGTTTAATAAAACATTATCTTTTGAAAAACAAAAGTTTTTCTTACCACTTCCTGGTATCGTAGTTATGTAGCAGTATAGTTTAGTGATAGGCAATTACTGTGCTGCTTTTTGTAGTAATTCCGGCGGTGGTCCCCAGTAAAATTGGCAACAAGGAATGCCTTCTTCTAAATAAAATGAAAATGTGTAGCCACTAAAACGATAGTTATCGGTATTTTCATCACTGTCTAATGCAGCAAGAAAATCATACAGATAATTCTCAACACAATAGGCTATAACCTTTGCCAATGACATCTTACATATTTTGCGCACATCCATCACAAACTCATACTCATTCTCATACAAATATAGATGTACCCGCTTCCAGGTGTGATACCGCTTCCTATACTGTAACCGTGTATAGCTTTTCACCGGAATTCGTTTATATGACAGCACATAGTTGATGAAATTGATAACAAACGTATGAAGCGATAGTTTACGGATAGTGGCATTTTCTTGTAAAAGCTCTAAGTGTGCATAGGCAATGCAGGTAGTCGTTTCTATATTCATATGTTTCCTCCAAAGTACGTATGTAACAATACAATAGGACTATTGGAAATAATTTCAACTACAAATTGTATGCAGTTTGAAAAACCATTCACGTTAAGAATAGGCCATGGTGCAGTTGTACACCATACATTGTGATACATCCTCAGGATAATAGGCATTATGATAAAAGGGCAAGCAGTGTAAAGATTGATGCATAGCAAGTATGTCACACCACACTATGAGGTTGCTCTAAAGTGGAGGGACATTATTCACATAACTGCCGACTAATAAAAAAATATTTTATAGCTTTTTATTTCATTACTACTAGTTTGTAATTTATTTGGCGCTTACATTTATAATGTATCATCACTAATTATTCCTAAATGTGGAAATTTGAATAAAATATAAAATAGTGTACAAAGGGTGTCCCAAAAGACACCTCTTTGCAATGACTTTTGTTTTCCTGTCATTGCGAGGAACGAAGTGACGAAGCAATCCCATAGTTGCGAGCGCCGCAGGCGCGTGGCAATCTCATCTTCTGCATCATTGAGATTGCTTCACTTCGCTCGCAATGACATTGCACTCACGCCATTGCATGCACTACCGTTTCTTTTGAGACGACCCCGTACACTATATTCATTATGAAATTTTTTAGGAATTATTGCTGATGTATCATAGTTATTATCCTATTATACTTATTAATCAAAGTATTTTATTATTGCAAAATTCGTATTCATTATATAATTGTAAAAATCCAAATTAAGATAAAATATTTTGATGATAGTATGAAATTATTACACAATTACAAAATTTATGTCACAATTTTGTTCTGTATTCATCTTTGTTTATTGAATCCAGTAGTATATGCACAGAATGTTTACGAAGCATCCTCACTGCATAACGCTGCTTCCCGAAGCCAGACTGTCCAGCAGATCTTTTATCAGCGTTGGGATACCATATTCAGTAACTATCTGCACTTTGATGCATATATAAACGTAAACTGGGTATTTAATTTTTATGTAAACACATATAACCGTGGTACTGGCCAAAAAGAAGCAGTACCCATGCGGCTGGTCAGAACATTTTCAGATCTAGCAATGTTATTCTCAGTCTATACACCTGTTACAGAAACACCGGATGAAACTCAGCCAGTAGACATAACCGATGTCACAACATTCCGCAAGCCATGGGTGAACAACTCAATTTTACTGGGTTTTACAGCCTGTGGGTATCACTATGGATTAACACGTTCGGTTGAAATTAACCGTGGGAGCGCCGGTAGTGAAACTGCAACTGATTATGCCTTTTCACAATTTTTTGACGATATTGTTGCAATCACAGCGGTGTTTGTTCCCTACGTTACGCTTCATGCAGGGATTGTCTTTAATCAGCAGATTGAACCAAACGAAGATGGCACTCTGGATTATAATTTTGACCCATCAACAATTACCAAACGCTACTTCACATCATTAAGTCTTTATAACACATTAACCTGGCGGTCAACAGCAGCAAAAGACCGCATGGAATCCTATGATGTAAGCCTGAACATAACACAATTGTTATCCATTGCAACAACCATACCTTCATACATACCACAGACAACAATTGGTTACAAACAATATCATAAATACAACGATGAGCCATATGACCCGGTGTGGATAAGTACAGCAAGCGGCAAATCAAATACCATGAGCGATAGTTTAAAGCAACATGCTACCCTGTATACCTATTACACAACGTTATCCAAAAACTTTGGCAATTTTTATATTGCAACCAGTATTGAATTACAACATGTTGACAGAACGCTTGTTGATAAGCGAACAGAGCAAAAAGTATTACTGCCAATGATGCGGATATGGTGGGCAAAAGCTGGATATGATCTTATGGATAACCCTGGCTGGGATTTCATTGTATGGTTGGGAGTAAATAAATACTATGACCCTGCAATAAGCTATCATAGCAAGCATAGTGATAATGACACAGGTGGCTGGTTTGCCATGATTGACGGTACTGCGCCATATATTACCTTAACCATTAAGGCTTCATATAATGACGCAAGTGAGCTTGATAGACTTGTTGAGGTAGTTGATAAATTTGTAATAGAAGCAAGTGCAAGTTTTAGGATTTAGTTCAATGAAAAGTAAAATTTTATCATACATATTTTTATGGGCGATAGTTCCTCATATAATAGCCTGCTCCTACACAGCTGACTATATCGAAGGAGCTCTTACCAACCGTGCCAGTTTTTCCATCAGTGCCCATTATGAGGCAGGTACTGGTGTAGTCGTTGAGTGGAATGCTAATCCCGACAATGACTCCTTTGCCGGCTATGAAATATATATGACCGAAGAACCAAACAATGAATTTGCAGATTATATAGTTGTTGGAGCTTGCTACAGTATTAGTTCTTCTACATATTTTAAATATGATTCCAATCTACAGTATACTTGGACATCGCAATTTACTCATGACAACACACATATTCCATCATCAGGCATTTACTTTTACCGTGTTGGCGTCATTGAGTGGGATGAACGTGATTATGATGGTGATGGCAAAGATGATAAAAAACCTTCTTCACCTAATGAATCATTATATGAATCATATACTAATATAGCTGAAATCAGTGGCAGCGCTATGGTTGAAATTCCTTGAATAATATAGAAATATAAGCTCTGACCCCTTCTACACCCATCCCACAATAGAATACCGCTTGCGATATATTGCATCGTAGCACATAAATCTTTTTACCCTTTCGGCAAATGTTTTCCCTAACTCTTTAAAATAGTCATGGTAATCTATTGGCACCCCTACATCAGCATCCTCCTGTAAATATGCTTTTATGCTGCTGTAAGTGTATGTAGTGGGGTCAGAGCATAAATTTTTCCGTACCGGATTATACGCTAAATACCACAACAACCACAACAAATAGTGAAATCCATCTTTTGCAAATTCTACAATACTATCCTTATACCGCTCATTCCAGAAAGGACCAGTCCTTCCGGTAACCTTATTATACAGTTCTGCAAATCGCGCTTTTATATACTGCATAATGCGCCCTATAGGTGCTCCATCATCTACCGTGCGAATAACCAAATGGATGTGATTGTCCATAATACAGTAGGCAATAAGCTTAAACGGGTATTTTTCTTTTGCTCTGCGTAAAATTTCCACAAAACAGGCTTTAAAGTACTCTTCTTCTAACATATTTCGCCACTCAATGCAGCGAGAAGTAATGTGATAGGTAAGACCGGGCATCTGTACACGCAATTTCCGTGCCATAGTATTCCTCCTATAAGTATAGTAATATGCTATTACGCTTCTACTGTATACAACGCTTTTGGTGGGAAAAATTAAAAGGAATTGGGAAAAAATTTGTATTTTTGATGAAAAATTTTAAACAATGGGGTCAGAGCATAGACTATCCTCTTCTCTGGGATCCCTGCGCGAGACAAAGTAATGCATCACGCAGAGTATGATGAGTTATTGGAGAGATGGTGGGATTTAGGGGTCAAAGCCTCACTCTCCCTATCTCTGCGATCTCTGCGTTAAACAAAAATTAAACATCTCACTGAGAATACAGAGTACACGAGTGATGGGGTCAGAGCTTATATTCTACACCCTAAAGGAAAACCCCGCAGGGGTGACACTATTGTAAGGGATCAGAGCCTCACTCTCCCCATCTCTGCAATCTCTGTGTGAGACAAACCGATGCATCACGCAGAGTGCGCAAAGTTATTGGAGAGATACTGGGATTTGGGAGTCAGAGCCTATAATCTATACAGTTATGATATTTAAAACAATTACAATATTATAATTGACAGAACAGCATTTTCATTACATACACATATATATCGTTTTATGGAGGAATAAAATGCATTACTGTATTATTGGCAATGGCGTTGCAGGCACCGAAGCAGCGCTGGCTATTCGTTCACAGGATAGTTCATCAGCAATTACTATTATAACCCAATCAGCCTATCACATGTACTATCGCCCACGCCTCATTGAATACTTAGCTGGTGATATTAAACCGGAAAATCTGTATATTTACAAACCTGCAACCTATGATGAAAAACACATTGAAGTTTTGTTTAAAACTGAAGTCATTGATATTGATACAAAGAATAAATATATAACATTGCATCATGGATCAAAGATTAAATACGACAAACTTTGTATTGCCACTGGTGCCACTCCTTCCGTGCCATCCATACCTGGCATCACGTCACAGGGTGTTTTCAGCGTTCGCACTATTGATGATGCAGATGCTATTATTAACCATATAAACAACGCATCTAACAAAAATGTTGTAGTGATTGGTGGTGGCCTTTTGGGACTGGAAACTGCATACAGTTTGTGCAAGCGGGGATGCAGCGTAACAGTTATTGAATTTTTTGATAGGCTCCTGCCGCGCCAGCTTGATGGTGATGGAGCAACCATTGTAAAAAAGCTTCTTGAGCAAAAGGGATTACAGTTTGTATTAGGTGATTCGGTTACGGAAATTATGGGCGATAGTTCCGCACAAATAGTCATCTGCAAATCAGGGAAAAAACTTACCGCAAGCACTGTGATATTCTCAATGGGAATTAAACCAGAGACTACCCTGGCAAAGAATGCAGGGATTTTGGTAAACCGTGGAATAGTTATTGATAATTATCTGCAAACTTCCGAACCGGATATTTTTGCTGCGGGAGATCCAACTGAATACAATGGAATATGTTATGGAATATGGCCTGCCGCACGCGAACAGGGGAAGCTTGCAGGATTAAATATGGCAGGAGTTAAACAGGAATACAAGGGTACATTGCATTCAGTATTGTTAAAAATAACAGGCATTGACCTTTACTCGGCAGGTGATTTTACTAAAGAAGACACTCAATCCATAGTTCATAAAGCCGACAGCATATACGTAAAGTTTTTATATAATAATACTGAACCTGTGGCAGCAATTGTCATTGGTGACATGAATATTATAAAACTTGCCCGCAACGTTATGGAAAAAAAAGCTGAGATTGGTGAACTAATTGGGAAGTTTACATGATTTTTGGTGATATTTAGGGGGTGTCTCAAAAGACATCTTTTTTGCAGTGAATTTTGCCTTCCTGTCATTGCCAGGAACGAAGTGACGAAACAATCCCATAGTTGCGAGTGTCGCAGGTACTCCTACTCGTCATTGCGAGAACCACCAGCGACGAAGCAATCTTTCTTTCTGTGCTATTGAGATTGCTTCGCTACGCTCGCAATGACTTTACACTTGCGTCACTGCAAGGAACGACGTGACGTACACTGTGGTTATTGCAAGACCCACGGTTTGTTTTGAAACGGTTCCATAGTCTACTTCTCTTTGAGATACTTTTCAATTCTGTTTAAGCCTTCTTGAATATTTTCCAACGATGTTGCATACGAAAATCGTAAAAAACCCTGGCCGGCGCTACCAAAATCAATACCAGGAGTTACTCCAACTTTAACTTTCTCTATTATATTGAATGCTTCTGTATATGAATCACTACAGAAAGCACGTGCATCTGCAAACACATAGAATGCGCCTGTTGGCTCAACATGGATTGTAAATCCCATTGATTGTAATCGCTGAATCATATATTTACGCCTGATGTTGTATGTATTGCGCATATGTTCAACATCCTGCTTTGCGTGTCGTAATGCGGCAATACCAGCCCACTGAATAAAGTTATTTGCCGAAATCATAAAATTTTGATGAATACGCTGCATTACGTTTGAAAATTCTTTTGGGAAAATGCAATAGCCTAATCGCCAACCTGTCATTGCATAGAGTTTGGAAAAGCCATTTATAACAAATGCCTTATCAGTAAATTCAAGTATGGAATGCGCTCTATCTTTATAGACAAGGCCATGATAAATTTCATCTGAAATGATAAATTGTTTATCAAACTGAGCTATTGTCTGCAGTGCGTCTTTACTCATGACAATGCCTGTTGGATTACAGGGTGAATTTAACATAATAGCTTTAGTTTTGGGGGTTATTTTTTTCTTTATGTCGTCAGGTCTATACTGAAAACCTTCTTCGGGATAGGTTATTATTTCATTTACAATTCCTCCTGCTGCAATGATAAAATTTTGATAACACGGATAGCGAGGATTTGATACAATAACATCTTCACCGGGATTAAGTATAGCAAGCATGGCAAAAAGAAGCGCAGGTGAAGTCCCTGTAGTAACCAGTATCTGATCAGGTGATAGTGACACATTATATTCATCGTAATAATATTCACAGATTGCTTCACGCAATTCCAGTAAACCCAACGCGTGGGTATATTTTATTTTTTGTTTTTTCAATGCTTCTATGGCAGCTTCTTCAATAATTTTGGGTGTCATGAAATCAGGCTCCCCAACTTCTAAGTGAATCACATGCTCACCTTTGCGTTCCAGCTCTTCGGCCTTTGCCATAACATCCATAACAATAAATGATGTAAATTCATGTGCACGTTGTGATAGCATAGTGCGATAGTTCATAATAATATACTCTCACTATTACAAAATTTTATGTAGAGTGTACACATATACTACAACGATATTGCTTCCCCACAAGCAATTTGTTAATTACAGCTTCCTATTACAAGTTAACCAGCAAATCACTATCATGACAAGCCTAATTTACAGTAACTATCGCAAAAAAATAATAGCAACTATTGACAAAATTTCACTTTCACTTTATTTTAATCATTGATTCAATAAACAGTAACTATCCTGCATACTATAATAAGGGGTGAAGCCTATGGTCCAGATTTTGATTTTATACTACTCCCGTTCAGGCAATACTAAGGAGCTTGCACAGGCAATAGCAGAAGGCGTTAAACAGGTTGAGGGTGCTCAGTGCATACTGCGTTCAACAGAAGAAGTGACCAAAGATGATTTTTTGAATTCACAGGGCATTATTGCAGGATCACCGGTATATTTTGGCACAATGGCAGCTGAATTAAAACGTTTGTTTGATGATTATGTTATTATTAGACGTAAGATGGAAAACAAAGTAGGCGCTGCATTTGCTACTTCAAGTGATCCATCAGGTGGTAAGGAAACCACACTCCTTTCAATATTGCAGGCTATGCTCATCTACGGGATGGTTATTGTTGGTGATCCTATGGAAGCAACAGGTCATTACGGTGTTTCTTGCATTGGTTCTCCTGACGAAAAGACAAAAAAGAATGCAGCACTGCTGGGTAAACGTGTTGCTGAATTAGCAAAAAAACTCTGGGATAAACAGTGAAACATTGTGCCATCATAGTAGCAGGTGGTATGGGACAGCGTATGGGTGCTGCTGTCCCAAAACAATTTTTACAGCTTGGCACCAAACCTCTTATTGCATGGTCAATTGAAACATTAGCTGTATCACAATTAATTGATAGCATAATAATAGCCATTCATCCTGAATACAAGCAACAGCTGGAAGATGTCATCAACACATATTTTCCTGATACTACCATTATCATCACGCATGGTGGACAAACACGCCAGGAATCCTGCTTTAATGGATTGCAAGCGTGCAATTTTTCCAGTGATGATATTGTGCTGATTCATGATGCAGCACGCCCCTTTATAACTATTAGTATGATTAAGCAGTGCATTGATGTAGCTACACTGCACGGTGCATGTGGTATGTATGTTCCTGTAAAAGAAACGATTGCACAGGTGAATGATTCTACAATAACGCACGTTTTACCACGTGAAATTCTCTATGCAGCACAAACACCGCAATGCTTTCGGTATTCAATAATTATTGATGCCCACAAAAAAGCACGCCAGCGTAATATTACTCATGCTACCGATGATGTGTCGCTGGCTTTACTTGCCGGATATACAGTAAAAGCCATAACAGGAGATTTTTATACAAACATAAAGATTACTACAAACGAAGATATGGAGTTAGCAAAATTGTTAATAAAGGATAAGGGAATAAAGAATATTAGGTGATTTGGGTTGTAGGAATATTTTAATAATATTGCTAATCTATCTTTATCTTTTTGATGTGCCCCAGCTGTTTTATTTCATCAAAAAGCAACCGTATACTGAAATCTTCGTCCATACGGCAATGCACAATCAGATCTGATGTATGGTTTTCTACATCTTCGGTAATGGATACCTGTCGTATGTCAATATCACCAGCATGTGTCTTTACTGCTGCTAAAATCTGCTTTGCTGCAATAGCATCGGAATAATAGGTTATCTGCAATATTCTGATTTTCTTCTGTTCAACAAGCCACAGCTCAACTTTTTCAAATACCTGTAATGTTACCACCAGTAGCACCGTAGCCAAGGCCCCTAAAAAATAAAACCCAGCACCAAATACCATGCCAATGCCTGATGTTGTCCATATTGTTGCCGCGGTAGTTAGTCCTCGTATGCTGAATCCATATTTAAAAATTGCGCCTGCACCCAGAAATCCAATGCCGCTAATCACCTGTGCAGAAAGCCGTGCGGGATCACCAGAACCAGGTGAATACACATAGGGAATAAAATATGACAAAATCATAATAATGCATGCGCCCAAAGATAAAACCATGTGTGTACGCAAACCTGCAGGTTGATAGTGACGCTCGCGTTCAAAACCTATACAGAACCCTGCAATAATTGCACACATAATTCGTACAAGCACTGTAACGGGGTGCAACACATCAAGACCGGTAATGGTATCAATGACTGAACTCATGCAATTGTTCTTTTAATAATTGTATTTGATTTTCAATGCTTTCAAGTGAAGTGCTTCCATATGATTTTTTTCGTTCAGTTGATTTCTCAGGGTCAAGGTATTCATAAATGTCAGCATCAAATTTTTCTGAAAATTTCTTAAATTCATCCAATGGTAAAGTAAAAAAGTCTTTATTGTTATTTTCACAATACTTAACAATTGAACCAACTATCTCATGAGCCTGCCTGAAAGCAATACCTTTCATAACAAGATAATCAGCAATATCAGTTGCAGTGGAAAAATTTTTATATAATGCATTCTTTGTTATTTCTTTATTCACTGTCATATGTTCAATCATCTCGGCCATGCCTTTCAGCACCAATTTCACAGTATCAATGGAATCAAAGAGAGGTTCTTTATCTTCCTGTAAATCGCGGTTATAGGTCATTGGGAGCCCTTTTAGCACTGTCAACAATGAAATTAAATTGCCATATAACCTGCCCGTTTTCCCACGTATAAGTTCAGCAACATCGGGGTTGCGCTTCTGAGGCATAATGGATGAGCCTGTTGTAACGCTATCAGATAGCTTTATAAAATTGAATTCGGCTGTTGACCACACAATCAAATCTTCTGCCAAGCGTGATGAATGCATACCCACCATTGCAGCAAAGTACAAAAAGTCAGCAATAAAATCTCTGTCACTTACTGCATCCATTGAATTATGTGCGATAGTTGTAAAATTCAGCTCTTTAGCAACATAGTGCCTGTCTGTGGTATAATTAACTCCTGCCAGAGCTCCGCTTCCTAAAGGAAGGACGTCTGCAGAAGTGAATGCAAATTTCAGCCGTTTGAGATCACGCAGATACGCCCAGGCATATACCAGAAGATGATGGCTGAAGCGCACAGGCTGTGCTATCTGCAAGTGTGTATACCCCGGCATAACGATATGTTTATGTTCATCAGCTTTCTTTATCAACTTTTGTATCAAATCAACACAAAGTTTTTGTATATCGTTAATTTCGTTTTTCAAATACAATCGTACATCGGTGACTACCTGATCATTTCGTGAACGTGCAGTGTGTAACCTCCTTCCTGCATCGCCAATAAGCTCCGTTAATCTTGCTTCAATATTCATGTGAATGTCTTCAAGCTTTTCGTTAAAAGGGAATGTGCCTTCTTCAATTTCTTTCTGTATTGTTTGTAAACCATTTATAATTGCATTGCAATCATCCTGGGATAGTATACCCTGTTTTGCTAACATTTTGGCATGTGCAATGGAACACTGTACATCATGTTTGTATAACCTGACATCAAAATGCAATGATGTAGATATCTGTTCTGTAACTTTAGAGGTTGTATCACTAAACCTTCCACCCCATAGTTTTTTGTTTTTCAAAGCTGTTCTCCTGTAGAAATAGAATTATAATGCACTGTCATTTTAAGAAGCACAGTGACTTAAGAATCTCATGTTTATTACATTGAAATTTTTCAATTAAATTAGAATGATATCCTATTACTTTCATCAAATTAACCTGTAATAGCCATGACTATCAATTGCTAAATACTTTTTTTTCAAAGCTATAGTAAATCATTTCATTGAAATTATATAATAAAAATGTATATCAATCATCTCCAGTGGTAGGAGTGCATACTTCATATTTCACTAAATAATTTTTTAGGAATTACTACTGATTATTATCAGTAATTTATTTATGTCAAGTATAAAGGGGAATCTACGATTTGATATTTTTTAGTATTATGTCAAGATAGTTGTCTAATTCCCCAATAAGAGGTTTTAATTCATATTCTAGTATATCTGAAAGGCTGACTATATCATTATTTTCCATTATTTCTACAATTTCGGATAACATATCTTGTAATCTGATATTCAATTCTTCAAGTGATTGATCATTATAGACAATGTCAGCCAGATTTATGCCAAATACCGGTGATACCTGATAGCAGGTTCGCATGTATAAATAAAGGAAATCCACAAGTGTATGTATAATCTCCAGTGCTTCATTATCTTTACCTTTTTGATACAGGCTGGCTATCGCCTCTAAATTATTCACCTGCTTTGAAATCATAGATTTTAAATCCAGCAGTGTCTGAAAAAGAACATCCGGCGAATCCACACTCTGAATAATAAGATGCTTCAGTGCATCACTGCAAAGTAAAACTCTGAATAATGTTGTTACATCATGAAACAATTCATGAATTTTATTAACATCACTATTGGTCCTATTTTCACTTATCATGTTTTGCAATGATTTAATTGAATCAATATATTGCTGTACCGTCATATCTTTAAACCGCACATCTTCCCTTTCAAGGCCAAGCATATGCAATACCGACTGTAATACTGAAATAATCCATTCTATACCATAGTGCAACTGAGTAAACTCATTATCAGTTAATTGCGCAATTGACTCTTTATCTTTTAAATACTGTTCGGCTCTATTACAATATGCAATACCTTCTTTTATGGAATCAATCACCACATCACCCACAGACTGGACAAAGCAATTAATATTTTTAATGTCATGTATTGGCGTATCGGGGGCCGAGTCTGGCTGATACAGCACTCCATCAACAATAGCACCTGAAAATATCAGGCTTCGCTCTGATGCCCAGCTATGAACTGAACTCATCACATCTTTTACAGTACTTTCTTTTTCTATGGTAAAATCAACAGGATGATCATTGATTAAAAGCTGCATCATATACCTCTTATTTTAATAATTAATCGCCAGTTTGATTTTTCAAATTTTTCATTTGTTGATCCAGCCAGTTGCTCTGTGACTTGGATCCTGAGATAGCCTTTTCCATGGAAGCAAATTTTTGCCTTAATTTCTGTTCATACGCTTTCAGATGCTCCTGCTTTCGTTCAATGCGCTCATCAGTAGCTTTAATAGATGCATCCTCCAGATCCATTTTTGCTACTATGATGTTTTTACCTGCGCTAACATACGGATCCAGGATACTTTCCATCTTAAAAGCCAATCCATTATCAATCCGGTTATCGCCATCATTATCCGAACCAAAGAAATCCTGAACACCTTCCGGATTTTCTGACAGCACCTCAACAAGCTTTGCCTCATCTATTATCAGCTTGCCTTCTCTTATTGTTTCCCACTTTGCATTTATTTCACCGGTTGAAACTCCAATCTGATAAAGCATTTTAACCGGTTTTTCTACATTTGATGGATAAGCGGAGCTAATTGCGGTCTTCAATGCATTTTGCAACCGCATAAGAGTCATATCCCCAATAAAAATACCGTTTTTATATTTATCTTTTTGATAATCACCAACTTTGTCACTTTTTGCTGCTTTTGTTAATTCATTATTAAATGTAAGATAATCATTATATGCTTCAACAAATTTCTTTATTTTTTCAACTGCTGTTTCAGTATTCTGACGTATTGTTATAGTAACGGGTTTCGTTGAAGTGCCTAAGAGATTAAGGGTTACCCCCTTTAATACATCATCAATACCGCTATTTTTGGGTCTAACTATCTCAACTCCATCAAGTTTTATTTTTGCATCATTTGCTTCAGCTATAACATTTTTTGGCTCAAGTATTCCTTCCCCTTTTATCTCGGTAATCAGTGAGGCATCTTGAAACGTAGCTTTGCCATCATTACAGTAGAACAAAATTTTTGTTATCTTTTTATCTGCAAAATCCTGCCCTACCGGTATTTCCTGTTTGCCCTGTTTATTTGGGTCTAGCTTATATATTTTTTCAGTACGTTTGCCATCTTCAATCGAAACTACTCCAACACCAATAATATCTTCAACCTCTTTTTTTGGTTTCTTTTCAAGAGGTCGTTCACGGGAAACATTATACCCTTTCAGTTCAATACCTTTTATAACAGTTGTTTCATCAGGACCTATCTCAACTTTATAGGGTATTACTTCATCTTCCGATTTTTCTTTTGAATATGTAACATTCAACTCAAGTATTGACTGCTTTTGTGCTTTGTACTCAACCGGTAAAATATACTCACGCCATAATTTGGCATCTATTGTTAGCATTTTCCCTTCTTTATCAACTGTCAGAGTACCATCTTCATCCTCTACAGGTTTGTCACCAGTATAACCTGTAAAATATTTTGTATCAAAGATTATTCGCTGGGATTCTTTTGCTGCGCCTTTTTCACCTTTTACAAGGCCAATCTTTTTTAAGTACTCTTCGTCACCGCGTATTTTTAATTCACCCTTTTTTCCCGGCACTTTTGATTCAATAGTTAAAATACTTTTATCATCGATAGTTTTAATTGTTGTTGCCGAAACAACACTGGATGCAATTTCATTAATTTTGTCGCTCAATGTTTTGATATTACCACCACGGAATTTTATGGTATATGAATTTCCATCTACTTCAATGCTGAAAGTTCCTGCGGGCAATATTTCATCTTCTTTAATCTGATCAGTGGATATTTTGTGGGATGAAGCTAAATTCAATACTTCAAGTGTATGTGTGCCATTCACTGCATGCCGTGATGCCTGAGCCTGCAAAACACCAGTATCAGAAACCTGGACACCTTTTTCCTTGAATGGTGACCTGAAACCATATAAATCTTTAGTTGCATTGTTTAATGTATTAAGTTTTGTTTGCAGCTGACGTAAAGCTTCCTTACGGAGAGAATAATTATCTTTTTCCTCCTGCCATTGTATAATAGGCCTGGCTTCTACTTCAACCAGCTTTTGAATTATCTGGTCGGTATCCATCCCTGATGCTACGCCGCCTAAAGTGACTGGCATACATGTATCCCTTCATGTAAGATAATAGTAAAGATAGCAATGTACCCATACTATTTCAATACATTATCGGCAAAATTTACCAATCACTAAAGCGACATATTACAACAAAATTATCGTGATTCATCGATAAACATGCCTATCATTTCCCTGATCTGAGCAGCAAGCCTGATTACCTCTTTTGGAGGTATTTCCCGTATCACTTCATTATTGTTGGCATCCAGAACACGCATAACAATTCTGTCAGTCTTTTCATCAACTGAGAATGCTATACGATTGTTGACTGTTTTTGCCGCTGCATTCAGCATGTCTACAGCATCATTCAAACTTTCCTTTGTAAAACGGGGTTCTTCATATCCCCTGTTCTCGTTTCGTGCTTCAGGCTGCTTAACCTTGAAAGCATTTACAGGCATATTCCCCGAAACTTTGCTAATATCCATACAAGTTACCTCCTTGTATACTTTAAAAACCTTCCCTGTACAAAATTTGAAAAAATTTTTGCCCTCTCCTCGTAAATTCTAAGAGAGGGCAAATCCCGGTCGGCACTGCGGTAACCGGATATTCCCCTCATCCCAATAAATGCAATACCAACTGAGGCTTGAAATTAGCCTGAGCCAGCATCGCAACACCACTCTGGACGAGGATCTGGTCCTTTGTAAACTCAACCATTTCGGCTGCCATATCCGCATCCCGTATACGGGAATCAGCAGCTAACATATTCTCATAGGACATTGCCAGAGCATTGATGGTATTTTCCATCCTGTTGTAGTAGCCACCAAGGTCTGCCCTTTGCCGATTCAGCTTATCTAAAGCTGCATCGATATACCCTATCATGGCATTTGCCTGACCAACAGTGGAAATTGACCGTTTTCGGTTCCCATCATAAAGGTTTAAAGCCTTGGCACTCATCGTAGTAATAAAGGCTCTAATCCTTTGCCCCTGGTTTGGCCCAATATGGAAGAATATGCTTCCTACTCGCGAATTGCGCGCATAAATGCCGGTGAGCATCTTCATACGGTTGAATTCAGCGGATGTTGAAATCCTGTCGATTTCATCAATAAGCTGTGACACTTCAACCTGAATCTGCGCACGGTCGGCATTTGAATAAATTCCATTGGCAGCCTGTACCGATAGCATCCTGATCCTCTGCAGAATATCATTAATCTGCTGTAATGATCCTTCGGCAACCTGTATAAACGAAAGCCCATTTTCGGCATTTCGTTCAGCCTGGAACAAACCGTTAATCTGTGTCCTCATTTTTTCAGACACAGCAAGCCCCGAAGCATCATCGCCAGCTCTGTTAATCTGCTGGCCGGATGCCAACCGCTCAATGGACTTATCCATTCGCGATGAGACGATCTTAAGCTGCCTGTTAGCGAATATAGCGCTTAAGTTGTGATTGATTCTCATAAACTCTCCCTCCCTTGAACGTTTACAGGATATCCCGGTATTTCTATTGAGATATCTCAGGATTTTTCAGTATGTTCATCATGAACATACCGGGTCTATTGTCAGACCAGGGGTTTTCTCCCCAATGTTGCCCGGACTGCCCATCATCCAGACCTCATCAGCTGCCGTGATTCCGGCAGCCGGTGACGCCCTCCCATCATCACCGGCCGCCAGAACAAGCAGCCGAATAGAAAGGACAGCCCCGGTACAATCGTCCAGGGAGAGTGAGAATCATCACATAAGTTTTCAAAGAACCGTTAGGTGTGTCCCCTATCTGATTACACAAGTAATCGTAACACCGATTGGGGTTGTAAATTAGCCTGTGCTAACATTGCAGTGCCTGACTGCACAGGGACTGTGTTCTTGGTAAATTCTACCATTTCTTCAGCCATATCAGTATCCCGGATACGGGATTCTGATGCCTGAACATTCTCATACGCGGTCATAAGCCCCTTGGCAGTATGCTCAAGCCTGTTATAATAGGCACCTAAGTCAGCACGCTGCTTGGAAAGCTTCTGTAGTGCTGCATCCATAACACCAATGGTTGCATTTGCACCACCTGGTGATGTCAGTGTAATAGCTACTTTACCGGTAGCATCTTTCATCTTGAAAGCCTGAGCTGTCATGGTTCCAATGAATACCCTGACGCGCTGATTGGCGTTAGGTCCCATATGGAACCACATGCTTGACTTTGGATTAATCTTGGAGAACTCACCGGTTAATATTTTGAACCGGTTAAATTCTGCCTGCGATGCTATACGGTCCACTTCATCAACCAGGGCAGATACTTCAACCTGAATAAGTTGACGATCTGCGTTGGTATAGATACCGTTTGCAGCCTGAACCGCCAGAACCCTTATTCTCTGGATAATCTGGGCAGTCTGTGCTAAATACCCTTCTGCAGTCTGAACAAACGACATACCATCTTCGGTATTTCGTTCAGCCTGACGCAAACCCTGGATCTGGGTTCGCATCTTTTCAGACACTGCCAAACCAGAAGCATCATCGCCAGCTCTGTTTATTCTTTCACCAGACGATAGCTTCTCCATGCTTTTGTTCACACTCCACTGTGTGAACTTCAACGTTCTGTTAGCATTTACAGCACTCATGTTGTGGTTGATAATCATTTTACACTCCTTTGCACATTAGTTTTGGCTTCCCTGCCATTAATTACACCTCACCGGGCAGACAGTGCAGTGTAATGGTGAGCAGCAAAAACGCTGCCTTGTTCCAGGCTTGTATCTGGGCTCATACAAGACCAGAACCACTGAAAGGCCAAGCCTGGAGTGATGCTATCAAACCACAAACCCCAACAGGTGTTTTCAAAGACCAACGTCAGGAGACACTACTCCCTGCTCGACTTTTCGTCACCGTAGGCCTAAAACATGAATGCTAAAATTTCCAGTTTTTCGTTATTTATTATGGATTAAACGTAATTATTGTAAAATATGCTTTTGTTTTCTCTTTTTTTTAATATTTTTCAATATTTTTATATTATATTGCAAGAGGTGCCCTTCCACAGCATTTTTTAAATTTTTTACCAGAACCACACGGGCAAGTGTCATTACGCTGCAACTGGTTAAATTTTCCTGATTGTACTGATTGCTGTAATTTACTTACCCTTCTTACCAATTCCTTTTCATAGTGCTGGTAATGCTCAAAAAGCATCTTCCATGCTTCACACAATTTGCTTGTACCTCTTTGATTTATAGTAGAAGTAAATCTATACCTGGTGCAATCTCCCATACAAAAATTATTAATGCTGCACATACTGCATTCGGTTGTGGTTTCACGTTTAAGCAGTGCAAATGTATTGCGTTTTTCATTATTCAAAATTTCCTGTAAGCGATAGTTCATAATATTGCCTAATTGCCACTCTGGATACACAAAAAAATCACAGGGGTAACAATCGCCATTGTGCTCCACAACGATATATGAATTGCATTCACCAAGCCAGCAACATGACGTTTTTGCACCATAAGAATACATAAGAAGATCCTGAAATAACCTGATGGAAACATAGGGAAAACCATCCTGATACCATGCATCAAAAAGCTCACAGTAAAAATTCCCCAGATCCTTTCCACTGATACTGTATGGCATACTATTTCCCTGTTCATCGTGTTCAAAACAGGGAATAAACTGTAGATAGGCAAAGTTATTGTTTCGGAAGAAGTCATAGATTTCACGTGCTTGTGCAACATTTGCATTGGTTACTAATGCAAGGATATTGTACTGCACGGCATATTCATTCATAAGAGCTATCGCATCCATAACTTTTCCAAAGGTACCATGCCCTGCATAATCTCTTCTATAGGTATCATGAATTACCTCTGGTCCATCTAAGCTTATGCCAACCAGAAAATTGTTACGTGATAAAAATTCACACCACTGCTCATTGAGAAGAATTCCATTTGTTTGAAGTGAATTTTCTATGATTTGAAAATTTTTCTTTAAACGGTTTTGAACAGTAACTATCTCCCTAAAAAAATCAAGACCGGCTAACGTTGGCTCACCACCCTGCCAACACAATGAAATATACGTTGAACCAGTATCAATCGCTGCTTTTATTAATGTCTCAACTACATCAAACGGCATTATTTGAAGACGCCCCGGGTATACATCAACTACCCGTTTGTAAAAACAGTAATTGCATGCTAAATTACAATGATATGAAACCGGTTTTACTAAGATTGAAAGACTTTCCATCGCACCTATGTGACCTTGTGATCATCCCTTTAAAAATTTAGAAGCATTAAAAGCATATATTCACACAAAGTAATTGCAAGCAGATTTATGAAGTTTTTCATTATTTTTGTTGCCTTAATATTGCATGAGCATTACACTTCATTAATTCTTATGGGCACCTCTAAAAACCACTTTCATCATTATAAATGCAATAAAGAGAAAGCGGTTTTATCCTATGTTTTGTGCCCACACGGGAACATCCAAAAAACAGTTTTTAGAAGTTCACGTATTCACAGGGGAGATTCACTATGGCAGTAGATATTCAATTAGTAGAAAATTCAAAAAGTAAAAAGGAGAATTCAAAGTTTTAAAATTTAAATCTAAAAAAGAATTACAAAAAGTTGCTGATGATGTCATCCATGTATTCATGAAAACTTTAAGTGATCATGCCGGAAATTATGAACTGACTAAACCTGAATGTGACTATATAGTAAAAAGTTTATTGCAGGTTGCCAACCCTGAACTTATAAAAATAATTACTCACAAAGATACAATTATTGGTTTTCTTTTTGGCTTTCATGATTTATCAGGTGCATTACAAAAAGCAAATGGGAAGCTAACCCCTTTATCTATTTATAGAATTATACGCGAATACAAAAAAACCAACTGGATACTGGTTAACGGGATGGGTATACTTCCAGAATTTCAGGGATTGGGAGCCAATGCGGTATTATATGCAGAACTGGAAAAAACCATACGGCAATTTTCTCAGTTTAAACACTTAGAAATGGTGCAGATACAGGAAACTACAAGTAAAATGCTTAGTAATGTTAAAACATTAAATGGAAGGACATTCAAAACTCATCGGATGTATCAGTTAGCAATATAACCTGGTAATAAAATGAACATTTCACACTATATGAATATCAATTACTAACACAAAACCTATTTTGTAATTCATCAGATTGTATTTTATTTGACAATCCATTATCGGTTGAAAATATTGCTTCAACACTAATATATACTATATCAGGTAATGGAGATCGGCATGAAAAAATTAAAAGTATTTTGTACGATAGCTCTTGTTATTGTGGCAATGGCTATGCCACTTGTGTATGTAAGTGCTGGTTACGCTGAAGCAGCACACCCTGCTGTTACAGCAGAATCCACCCAAGCACCACATGGCGGGCATGACATTGGTACAGAATTGCCACTATGGTCAGTGCTGCCGTTTGCAGGGATATTACTCTCAATAGCGCTTTTTCCTTTATTTGCCCCTCATTTCTGGCATCATCATTTTCCAAAGGTGTCAGCATTCTGGGCTCTTGTTTTTGCAATCCCCTTTGTTATTTCCTATAAAGGGATAGCTGCACATGAAATTCTGCATATTTACATCATTGACTATATCCCTTTTATTATTTTATTATGGGCATTATTTACCATTTCAGGTGGTATCCTGGTACGAGGTACATTGAAAGGCACTCCGTTAGTTAATTCCACCATACTGGTTATTGGCTCTTTGCTTGCATCATGGATTGGGACTACCGGTGCGTCAATGCTGTTAATACGACCAATTCTGCGCTCCAATGCTTGGCGAAAACACAAAGTACATACCATTGTATTCTTTATATTTCTTGTAAGTAATATTGGTGGTTCATTAACACCACTTGGTGACCCACCCCTATTTTTGGGCTTTTTACATGGGGTGCCATTCTTCTGGACATTAACACATCTTTTTACTGTCTGGGGATTTGCAGTAATAATACTATTGTTGATTTATTTCATTATAGACTCTTATTTCTATAGTAAAGAAGACAAATCCAAGGAAGAATATGGTGAAAAGCAGGCGCTTAAAGTGGAAGGTTGGCACAATTTTATTTTCTTAGCTGGTGTGGTTGGTGGTGTTTTATTCAGTGGTCTGGTAAAATTGGGTGAAGTCAATATATTAGGTGTACATCAATCAATAGAAAACCTTATCAGGGATGCTGTACTCATCATCATGGGACTGCTATCACTTAAAACTACCTCTCAGCAAATACGAAAAGACAATGAATTTACATGGTTTCCCATTCAGGAAGTTGCATACCTGTTTGCTGGAATATTTATGACTATTATTCCTGCCCTTGCAATATTAAAAGCTGGTGAACATGGTGCACTTGCATTTTTAATTAATGCAGTAAAACAACCTGCTCACTATTTTTGGGCAACGGGTTCCCTTTCCAGTTTTCTTGACAATGCCCCAACATATTTAACGTTCTTTAATACAGCACTGGGCAGCTTCTATGCCGGCATGCCCGAAATTGAAGCTGTACACCGACTGATAGCTGAACAAAACGTATATTTACAGGCAATAGCAGCAGGTGCGGTATTTATGGGTGCCAACACCTATATTGGCAATGCTCCTAACTTTATGGTAAAATCAATTTCAGAAGAAGCGGGAATACGAATGCCAAGTTTTTTTGGGTATATGTTTAAATATTCAATTCCCATTCTTATTCCTGTTTTTATACTTGTAACTTACGTATTCTTTAGATAACATAATATCCAAAGGATAAGGATATTCCATTGTCCTTATCCTTTGCCAATAACAATTAAAAGAGGTGGTAGTATGGCAAAAACATTTTATGAAGTAGTACTGGAAGGTCATTATAACTTTGTCTATGGGATGCTTGAGGGATATAAATTAGCTGCAGGGAAAAATTTTACTTACTATTTAAGTCAACAGGTTAATGTAAAAGCTACAACGCTTTCTGAGGTACTTAAAGAATTTCTTACCCTTAAAAGTAAGTTACAATATGTTATTATTGAAGCTAATTCATGGAAAAAATTTGAAGCAGCTGTTAAAAAACAGCCTGAAAATTCACTCATTAATAAAAAATATATTAAGTCAGTTAAAAAGATTGAAAGTGCTTCATTTGAATTTAACTTTGAAGCCTATGCCAGAAAATATGGTGATGAAATAAAGAAAATACTTAAGTCATTACCTAAATCAATTAAGCTTGTTGACTATGCACCAAAAGAAGAAGTTCATAAAGATGCAAAAGGAACTGAACTGTATGCACCTGACCATGAATATTCATTCAAAGGTAAAGGTAAATTAGTGGGTGACATTGAAACAACTATTTCATTCAACAAGAAATTTGACGAGCACCCCTTAATAGATGTATCTACTATCAGTTTACAATTGAAATAAGAAAAATATTAATTTCACGGCTGTTTCAGGCTGCTGGGAAGTGAACATTATTACACATGTTGTTCATGGATTTTCATTCAGGAATGAATAGTATACTCCGATACTAATTACGTGTATCATCATATAGATTACATTTTTTTAATGAGATAGAAAAATAAGAACCATGAAAAAAACATTAGCAATTAGTATAATCAGTATTGTTTGCATTGCTTCAACTATTATATATTCAAAGTACAGGATGTCTTCTTTTGAACCCCAATATATAGGGTTTCTTACTGTTGAAAACAGCACCATTATAAAACAATTAGATTCATTATTACAAAAAACAAATATAGCAGGTATCAGGGGTAATAAAGAATTAGCAAAATGTTTAGAGGAACAGATTAAATCCTTGAAGCAATTATCACTTATTGCAATCGCTGATAATGAATACAGTGTTCTTATTGCAGCAAAAAAAGATAGAGTTATTAATCAAAAACTTTTTGATGCAATTATTACTGATATTTCCCAGAAAAAGCTATTGCCATCAACAACATTTCCACAAATCACACGGTACTATAGCAATCATAAATATTACTTTTTTATTTATAATGCTCCACAGTATACTATTATCACAACATATAGCTTTGTGCTTCCCAAAAATCTTATTATTAAATTAGCACTGGAAAACCTTCTCATTGTTATTATGTTTATCATCATTGGCACTGCTATCATTATCACACTTCAACAAAAAGCTAGCAAACCAACCTCAATGAAGGAAGAAAAAACGAAAATAAAACCACATACGCCAAACCCCGTTGAAGCACTCTGCCAGCAATTTTCAATTATTTCAGTAACTATCGCACAACAAAATAAAAAAGGTAACCTGCAAACCATTTACAGCCACCCTGATAAAAAACAAAACGTATACCTGCAACCAGAAATAATTAATGAATTGCTTAATGGCGTACATATACTTGCAGAAAAAAATACAGTATTAATTTTTTATAATGACACCACTCAACTTTTTTTCAGACTGGTTAAACATCAGGCTTTTAAAGGAAAAACAATACAGGATATTGAAACGTTTATAGACAATAACAGTGTCTTACTTCTTAAATTTTTGAAAATAAAGAAATAAATGTTTTTAATTTACCATTAGCGTTTTGTAGCCACAATAGCATAATGATATTGCCCGGCTTGAAGAATATTCACAATTTTAAATCCACGTTGATATAGTGTTGCGGTAGCCTGATCAACAGATAACTTGATATCCATAGATGGGCCAGGAATACCTTCCCTTTTATAAAAATCAATAATTATCAGTAACCCTTTATCATTCAGCGACTTTATTGTATTGCTCATTGCAGCATCAATTTCATTATTGTAGACAAGCCCATGCAGAACATTAATCATGATGATTGCGTCAGCTTTCACAGGAATATTTTTTGTTATATCACCAAGCATTGGCTGTATATTGGTAACTTGTTTATCTTTTACTATAATAGTTAGATTATCTATTGCCTGTTCATTATAATCCATAGCATAAATTATTGAATCAGGAAACTTTTCAGAAAGGGCAAATGAAAAATATCCATCTCCACAACCAACATCCAGAATATGCATTCCATTTGTAAAAGGCAGTTTTGCAATGAGTTCATTTGCATTTATACATGCACTGCTTGATTTTCCTTTGTGTTCGTGTTTTTGCATTGGATCTCCTTACGGTATATTTTTGTAATTTCTAAAAACAGTAAAAAGAGTCAATTTAATAATTACCTCTTTATAATGTTCAACATCATAATTCAATTATAGCGGAAAAACATGTATGTATAAATAAATATTTTACAGTAATCATAAAAATATTGCACTATAATGCGTAATACATACATGGTGTTAATAACATACTATAACGATATCACCATTATCATGAAAATCTATAAGAACATTCCCATTATTTACGAAGACAATCACATCATAGTAGTGGAAAAACCAGCAGGTATCTTAAGTCAGAAAGATTTTACCAATACTGATTCAGTGCTTGAAATTATTAAGGAATATATCAAAACTACATATAATAAGCCAGGCAATGTGTTCCTTGGTCTTGTTCACAGGCTTGATAAGCAGGTCTCAGGAATCATGGTATATGCAAAGACATCCAAAGCTGCTTCACGGCTTTCGTCTCAATTCAGAAGCCATGATGTTATCAAGGTATACTGTGCAGCTGTACAAACTCCCATCAGCACTGATACTGCATGGCATACAATACATGACAAAATCACAAGGCACCATGACAAAACACTGATTTCAAGTGATAGCCATACTGCCATTCAAGCATCACTCAAATATAAAATCATCTATACTGAGCCAACATATTCTCTGGTATTGATTCAACTGTATACGGGCAAAAAACATCAGATACGTGCACAGCTGTCGCATCTGGGCATGCCTATTGTTAATGACAGTAAATATGGTGCTACCGCACTATTACCCCAAACTGCAATTGCTCTGCATGCAGTGTACCTGCAATTTTTTCATCCTGTTACAAAGAAACAAATATCCTTTTATTCCAAACCAGGGGGCATTATAACTTCAATATTTGCTACCATTGATGTTGACCATGTAATCAAAAACGCATTAACCCATGAAGGTTATTCATTATAACATTTTGGGCGATAGTTACCATGATAATTAGTGCCAGCCGACGAACCGACATCCCTGCCTTTTATTCACAGTGGTTTATGGATTGCATACAAAAAGGTCATTGCACTGTTACCAATCCATTTAATCCCAACCAGACAAAAGAAGTGTCGTTGCTACCATCAGATGTTGAAGCAATAATCTTCTGGACACGATACCCTGTAGGACTTATGAAACATTTAGACCAGTTGACTGATTCGGGATATCGTTATATCTTTTTATACACCATTACTGGTTATCCCAGATGGCTTGAGCCTTGTTCACCGGAATTACAGCACACAATACGGGCTTTTAAAGATATAAGCAAAATGCTTGGACCACAAAAAATAATATGGCGCTATGATCCAGTAGTGTTTTCAAAAGAATTGGATTTTGATTTTCACATAAAAAATTTTACTGCAATAGCACAACAATTACAGGGCTACACACAAAGGGTTATTATTAGTATTATGGAACCATACAAAAAGGTTATACGCAGGATACAACTATTGCATGAAAAAGAAATTGTATTACACCCAATGAATGTTTTTGGAGAAGATGCGCTTTTCAACTTTTTTACCCGTATAGCCTGCATAGCTTCTAATTATAGCATGCAGATTCAAAGTTGCTGCAGTAATCTCACTGAATATGGAATAGCATATGGAGCATGTATTGACGGCAACCTTATCAATTCTGTTTTTGGATTAGATTTAAATCCTGGTAAAGACCCATATCAACGAAATAATTGCCTGTGCTCAAAAAGTGTTGACATAGGAAGCTATAACACATGTAAGTTTGGTTGCATATATTGCTACGCAAACAGGTAAGGTATACAAATCAATGTTTTACGTTTTATCTGGTACTTACATCTATGAAAACATATACATCACATTTTCTTTATGATAGCTACATTATTGCTGCCCAGGCATTAGAGCCAATGAACTATTATGGCAGGCATGGTACTCCGTTTATTTTTATTATTGATTATATGGCACAAACCCCATTTATATGCCCCATCAAAAACATACCTGATTCAATACTATTTTCATTTGATGGATATTCAAGTACATCACAAAAAAAAGGGAAACCCGATATATTACATTTTGAAAAATTTCCTGTGATGTTTGATGAATATTTGTATTCATTCAATTGTGTACAACAACATCTCATAGAAGGTAATACATATCTTGTTAATCTCACTTTTCCTACAAAAATTTATACCAATCTTTCCCTTTATGAAATATTTATGTATAGCAATGCACCATATAAATTATTTTTTAATGATGCATTTGTTGTTTTTTCACCTGAAGCATTTATCACTATCACACAGGGAAATATTTATACTTTCCCCATGAAAGGAACTATAGATGCTCATATACCAGATGCAGAAAACATATTGTATAACGATCAAAAAGAGTTTGCTGAACATATTACCGTAGTTGATTTACTTAGAAATGATTTAGCCAGAGTATCATACAATGTTACTGTTGAAAAGTTCAGATACCCCACTAAAGTTAGAACACACGTAAAAGAATTAATACAGACAAGCTCAATAATAAAAGGCACTTTATACCCTGATTACCTACATAATATAGGTGATATTTTTGCAGCTCTTCTTCCTGCTGGCTCTATAACCGGGGCTCCCAAGAAAAAGACCGTTGAAATAATTGAAGAAGCTGAAATATATACAAGGGGATATTACACTGGAGTATTTGGCTATTGTGATGGAGAAAATGTATATAGTGCAGTGATAATACGGTTTATTGAAAACAATACTTCCTTGACATACAAAAGCGGTGGCGGAATAACAGTGTATAGCAATCCAGTTCAAGAATATAATGAAATGGTTGAAAAAGTTTATGTCCCTATTAATTGAATCACTATGTTGTGTTGATGGTATAATACAAAATATTAAATACCATAATGAACGAATGAATAAAAGCCGTTATGATTTATTTGGCTGTAATGATACTTTGTGTATTGAAAATTTCGTATCACTACCTGACTATGCTTATACCGGCATATGGAAAGTAAGAGTACATTATGACAGTGCAATTCATCATATTGAATATGAATTATATAAAAAAAAATCTATCAAAACACTTAAAATAGTAATAGATGATTCAATAGACTATTCATATAAATACAGTGATAGGTCCAGAATAGCCTACCTTTTTGAAAAACGTGGTAATGCAGATGACATATTAATTTTAAAAAACGGCCTTGTTACAGATAGTTCTACAGCAAATGTGGCTTTTTATAATGGGAAACAATGGGTTACCCCCGCAACACCCTTACTTCCCGGTACAAAACGTGCCTGTCTTATTGATGAAGGATTGATTAGCCAAAGGTATATTAGACTTAACGATATTGGTATGTTCACACACGTAAGCCTTATTAATGCCTTTTTAGATATTGGTGATATTGTAGTGCCAATAACATCTATAGAAATGTAGATCATTCTACCTATCTTCTTCATTATTTTTTTTCAAAACGAAATGATCTCACTATCTTTAAAAACGTTTCCTCATAACGGTCAAATGTATGTGGCAGGGCAGTACAGGTAATAACATATGCTTTACCCTCATTAAGGCAATAATACTGCAATACCTTTAATTTAAGACCACTCATGGTATACGTAAAACCCAATATCATAGCAGGTTTTCTAGCAAGCCAGGTTGTATTTTTATACATCAATCTGTAATCTTTTGAATAACTTTTTAAATTCTTTTGTGATAGTTCAAAATATTTTTCAAGGGTACTATCGTCGGTTACCTCTTCTACCGTTATTGCAATATTTTCCCTAAAATCATCCCTGCTTCCTTCTTCAGGGCTCAGTGCTATTACTGCTGCACCCATTTCCTGCTGCTGTATCTCCCAGTATTTTGGGAATACAATAGAAAAGTTATATTCATCACTGTAAAACCTGCCCTTTTCTTTCCGTGTACAACCAGGTAATAGCATTATACTTATTATAATAATTGATATACGTATTAAGTATTTTCTTTTCATACTTTTTGCTCCCGATTGAATAGAACATATCTGTATAATACTATATATTACGCTACATATGGTGGCGGATTACATATTCTTATATTTATCATACTATATTTTTTAAGCCTTATTAGCAATGCTTTTTTTTCTTTCATCCAGAATTCTTTTTATTTCATCAAACCCTTCACGGGTAATGGGAAGTATTGATACAAAATACACTGAAATCAAAAAGCATACACCCGGTGCAAATGCCATCATATAGCGTATAGCCAAAACTGCTGATTGCGGCTGTGCTGTGACGCTGTTTTCAATATATCCAAAAATGCCTAAAAACGCTGAAGCAAGTGCAATAGCTGATGCAGAAGCAACCTTATATAAAAATGTTGTAATGCCATAAAAAGCGCCTTCACGTCGCAGCCCGTTTTTATATTCATCATATTCAATGACATCAGGTATCATGGAAAATGGTATTATCTGTGATGCTGATATGCCAACACCTGCAAGCACACCAATAATTATTACAAACTGCAAATTATGTACTGGAGCTATCAGACACAACAAAAGCGATAGTGTAAAATATACAGCGGCAACCATATATGCTCTTCTTTTGTCAAGTTTGTCCGAAACATAAATCCACAATGGAGCCGACAATACCGCAACAATAAGCGGAATACCCATAACAACAAAGGTCATATCCTCTTCAATGAGAATGACATCTTTGAGGAAAAAGATGAATAGTGCCTGAATTAAGTCAAAACCAATCATATTGAATAAAAACATACCTAATATTATTCTGAATTCCCGCAAACTCAGCACAGCTTTAAATGTTTTTAAAAGCCCATCATGTATAACCGCTTCAGACTGAATTCTTTCTTTAGTTCCCACATATGTTATGAAAATTAAAACCATAATTATAATACCAAAGATAACACCCATAACCGGATAGCTTGTAATGTAGTGTTCTTTGCCTTTAAAGACTACATCCACAATTACTGAAACACCAACTGCAGCTACCAGATTCCCAACAAATGAAAGAGACATCCTGAAGCCTGATATACTTGTCCGCTCATCATAGTTTTGCGATAGTTCCGGCATCAGTGCATTGTAGGGAACTGCAACTACAGTGAAAGCAGTATTGAACAGTATGGTAATTGCAGTATAATAACCAAACAGTACTAAACTACTATGAGAGGGAACCAGCCATATTAACATAAACATAAGACCAAAAGGAATACAACCAAACAGAAAATAAACCCTTCGTCTTCCGTATTTAGATTTAGTCCTGTCTGAAATCATACCCATGATAGGATCGGTTATGGCATCCCATGCACGGGCAATAAAAAAGATAACCCCTGCCCATTGTGCAGGTAACCCGGCAACATTAACCAGAAAAAATAAAAAGTAAAAACCAATAGTGGTATAGGCAATATTAATGGCTAAATCCCCTAACCCATACGCTATCTTTTCAATAGTGGGAACTACATATCCTTCTTTCATTGTCGTGTACCTCTTTTATAACTGCCTTCAATGCCTCCTTGGACAACGAAGCAATCCAACACAATGTCATTGCGAGCACCGCAGGTGCGTGGCAATCTCCTCTTCCGTACCATGAGATTGCTTCACTTCGACAAGCTCAGTGCAAGCACTTCGTTCGCAAGGACACATCGGCCAATTCCGTCATTGCGAGCACCGCAGGTGCGTGGCAATCTCGTCATTTATTACCTAAAGATTACTTCCCTTTGACAAGTGGTTACTGAGTCCCGCCAAAGTACAGTTGCTGAGCTCGTCGAAGCATGGTAACCGCGTACCACCCCTTTACTATGGGAACATTTTGAATACTAAACGACAATGGTGAGCAAAAATCAAGAAAAATAAATTATTTATTTCCAGGCAACCAGGCTAATACTTTTTACTATCTCATCATATTGTTCTTGACCATCATATGGAGTGCCCTCAGCGTTATCTTTATTACTTCCAAATATAGTGCCATAACCATATTCTTTCACAATTTCAACATTTGAAAAACCCGCTTTATGCAACAGGGCAATATACTCGCTTTTTTGAATTGCCCCCGCAACACAACTTACATACGCATCAATTGAGTCTTTAATATGCGGTGGCAAAGTCCCCTCCAATACTATATCCGATACTGCCATCCTTCCACCATTTTTTAATACTCTATACGCTTCTCTAAACGCCTGTTCTTTATTTGGGGCTAAATTTATCACGCAATTTGATAGAATCACATCTACGCTGGTATCATCAACTGGCAGATGTTCTATATCACCCAAAATAAATTCTACATTTGTGATGTTTAATTTACGCGCATTTTCCCTTGCCAGGGCAATCATCTCAGGCGTCATATCAACACCAATAACTTTGCCATGTGGTCCCACCTTTTTTGCTGCAAGAAAGCAGTCTATACCGGCACCACTGCCTAAATCAAGAACCACTTCTCCAACTTTTAGGGATGCTAACGCGTTTGGATTACCACAACCCAAACCTAAATTTGCTGAATCTAATGCTTCTATGTCTGAAGCACTATATCCCGCTTTTTTGGCAATATCCTGCGGAGCACAGCAACCACCCGAACAGCATGAAGTTTTTGACATGGCTATTGTGCCATAATTTTGTTTAACTATGTTTTTTATTTTAATGTTTTGATCCATGGACATTTCTCCCCTCAAATAAACTATTTACTAAATATTGGCGCTATCTGTTCTGCTATTACCGAATTCAATGCATCTGCTCTCACAAATGCAATACAACATAACGATGCATCACTCTTTAAAGCTGCCACAATAAACTTATCCCCTGCTCTGACCCCTAACTTTTCGCGCAGATCTTTGGGCAACACCACCTGCCCGCGTTCATCAACAGTAACTATCGCCTCAATTGTGCAGGTTGATGACGAATTACAGCATTGTGTCCCACTCATACTATACCTCTGATTTTTCTATATTTTCTGAATTTTCTGATTATTCAGACATTCTAATACACGATGAATTATGTCAAGCAGTTTTTCACATTATGACATTTACATTTTTATTTGATATTATTTTTAGATACTATTATTATAAAAATGAACATTTAACACTACTACTCTGGAGGTTTGCTATGTTAAAAAAAATAATTATCACTATGACCTTTGTTTCTTTTTATTCGTACGCATTTTGTTTTCTTGAAAATTACAACAATTATCAATACCTCATTGGCGATAGGGCTGCCGGGCTTGCTGGTGCATATTGTGCCCTGGCTAATGATAGCACCGCATTATGGTACAATCCAGCAGGTTTGGCACTGGTAAAGGATAATAAAATAAATATCTCAACTAACACGTACAGCTATTTAACCCGAAATTCAAAACAATACTGGCAAATTGAAGAATCAGCTGGACAATATGAAAGCCTTGATTTAAAAGAAACTGATATTTCAGTTGTGCCAACCAGCGTTGCCTATGCTCGTAAAGTCAATTGGCTGGGAAGCGATGTTGTGGGATATGGATTATTTGTTCCGGTTCAGGATTCAATACAGGCTACCATTGCAGGAAAAACCACGGGTAGTGTTTTAAATGTTGACTTAAATGCCGCATACAGAATCAACACAAAAGCATACTACGGTGTGGCAGGATATGGAATAAACGTAACACCTCACTGTAATTTTGGTATAACAGCAGGTGTTGGCTACTTTCAGGGAAAAGGGGGAGCAAATATTGCTGCATATTTAGATCCTGGTGGAACAAATCAAAGTGAAATTGCAATGATTATTGATAATGAGCTTACTGCAGTTACTGCATATACTGGTGTTGGCTTGCAATATCTTGCTCATAATCATCACGTAGGGGTGTTTTACCATTCACCAATTTATAGATTGCATGCAACACGTGAGGAAAAGATGACCACTCAAGAAGTTGGTCCAATTTTCCCCTCCAATAGTTCGGCAACTCAAGCGACCGGCGATGATTTCCGCTTAAAGATTATTCCTGCATGTATTTCTTTTGGATATGGCTATTCCAGGGAAGGTGCATGGTCTATTGCCATTGAAGGTGTAGTTCATTACACCAATCCTGATTATCCACATAAAGTAATAAATGGTAAAATGGGATTGGAAGTATATATCCTGGACGATATTATTGTACGGACGGGGGTATTTACTGACTTCAGCCAGAAAGATACCGTAACCCAATCTTCCGAAAATGATGAAAAAAATGATTACTATGGTGCCACCATAAGCCTTTCATTTGGGAATGACCTTAATCCATTACAGAGTGATACCATAAAAGCAAAAAGCATGTGGACAACGATAGGGGTGGTATACCAGTTGGGGATTGGTGATATCAGGGGTTTTAGATTCTATACGGTTTTACCGCAAGGTGATATGCCAATTGAAAAGCAATATACTCACAGAATCAGTGTGTACTTAGGGGAAAGCATAGCTTTTTGATGGTGATATGGGGTATGAGGTTTTACAGGAGCAACTAAATGTTGCACTTCAAACGTGAACTTGCAATAATTCATAGTTAATTTTACACAAAATATATTGACTTTACCAAACAAATCATATATATTTTTGCTTTATACAATTGACTACCAGAGGTATTTATGGGACTTTTAAAAGATGCTGGTGAATCATTAGTAAATTTTAGCGAGCGGTTTTTAGATAAAACTGAAGAGTTAGCACAAATTGCCCGCATTACCATGGAAATAAAAAAGTTGGAACATTCCATAAAAGAGATATATTTAAATATTGGGAAGTATGTCTATGACCAGGTTATCAGCAGTAAGCCCATTGCAAACACTGATGATTTTATCACACAAGCTGTAACCACAATAAATGACTATAAAACAAAAATACAGGAAAAACAGAACGAAATACAAAAAGTCAAAGAACACTATGAATCCAAATACCATCGATATTAAAGCTAAAAATAATTATGTCTAAAACATCATCGCGTATTGTACAAGCAATTGAAAATCAAAAAGGTTTTTTTACTCCCAACGATATCATTGCATCGGTGCTGCTTGCCAAACCAAAAGGGAAAAAATTAAAAAAACATAAGGTTTCACAGCGTGAAGCACAGAAAACAATGCATCGAGTAGAGAATACAATCTCCACGCTTTACCGGTATGGATTCCTTACCCGCCAAAAGGGAAAGTATAAAATTATACAACCGTTTCAATTTACAGGTACTTTTATTCATAATAAAAAAGGCAGTGGCGTTGTGTATTTAAATGAAGATATTGAAATACATATTTACCGTGAAGATGTAAATCACGCCCGCAACAAGGACATTGTTCAGGTACAGCTAACTGATATACGCCGTGGAACGCTATTTGGCAGGGTTACGTCAATTGTGAATGCCAATAAACAGATGTTTTTTGCACGCTGCATAAAGCCCAATGGTAAATTATGGATTTTACAGCTTCTTGATGTACCAGGAAATATTCAGGTAATCACAAAAGATAAAATAAAGCCCGGTTTTTTGGCGATAGTTACTGTGAAAAATTCCTTTATACAGAATTACCAGGAATGCATCATAAATACAATAATAGAACAAGAAGAACAATATGATGTACAGCGTATTGTGGGGAAATATTCGTTACCAGGTGCGCATCCCGAGTATGAACACCTTGAGCACATTGAACAGTATGTACAACCACACGAACTAAAAAATCGCAAAGATTACCGAAAGCTTTTAACAGTAACCATTGATGGGGAAACAGCAAAAGATTTTGATGATGCCATTTCATTAGAATATAAAAAAGGCGTTTATACTCTGTATGTCCATATTGCAGATGTTTCAGCATATGTATATAAAGATGACACCATTGATAAAGAAGCATTTAACCGTGGAACAAGCTACTATTTAGGAAATACCGTAATACCAATGCTACCCGAGAAGTTATCCAACGACCTGTGCTCACTCAAATCGGGCGTTGACAGGTTAACCCTTACAGTTATGCTGCAGTTTGATGAAAACGGCAACTATAGAAAACATGAAATTCACCGCGGCATTATAAATGTAAAAGAACGCTTAACGTACACAATGGCTCAGGAGATATTGAACTCTAAAAAACGCGGTGCCATCAAAACAATGCTGGGACATGCAAAAGACCTTGCACAGAAACTTAAATCCAAACGATTATCCAACGGCAGGGTTGATTTAAACTTAGCTGATGCTGAAATGATATTTGATAACAACGCTTCTATTGCCGATATTGCGTTTGCCACACGGCTTGACAGCCACATGATCATTGAAGAGTTTATGCTAAGCGCCAATGAAGTTGTATCACGTGTTTTGCGTGAACACAATGTGCCAGCACTGTACCGCATACACGAACCAATTGCTTCAGAAAAATTTATTGCATTGCAAAATTTCCTTAAAACATTAGGCATTATTCTTAAAGAAGAAGAAAACATAGGGCTTGCACTACAAAAAGTCATTGATTCTGTAGCTCAAAAAGAGTATCAGCAGGTGGTTAATTTTATAGTACTTAAATCACTGATGCAGGCATATTATGGGCCAACACCACTGGGCCATTTTGGATTGGGCTTTAAGGATTATACCCACTTTACTTCCCCAATACGACGGTACCCCGACTTAATAGTCCATAGATGTATTAAATCATTGATTGATAGGGATAAACCGCCATATTCTTCCGATGAATTAGCTATCATTGGTGAACAATCATCAAAATTAGAACGTGTGGCACAATCGGCAGAGCGTGACCTTTTGAAACTAAAAGCATGTAGATTGCTTGAAGACAAAATTGGCCAGGAATTTGAAGGCATCATAAGTGGTGTAACACGGTTTGGTTTTTATGTTAGTTTGCTTGACAAACCAATAGAGGGTATGGTTCCATTAAAATTCCTGACCGATGATTACTATCTGGTTAACGAAGATGATTATACAGTCATTGGCAGGCGTTTGGGAAGGCGCTTCCGTCTTGGTGACCTGGTAAAGGTAAGGCTTAAAAATGTTGATATTGATTTGATGCGTATTGATTTTGATGTAGTATAAACGGGTAAAACGTATGTTACAATTACAGGCAAAAACGTTTGATGCAATTTCACCAGAAGCAACTATTGCATTGCTATGCACTCAGGAACAGATTGCAAGTAACACATTTATTCCCCATCAACTATCTGAAGTGTTTACCATTATCAACACCAAAACCTTCAAAGCAAAACCAAATACCTACTTTTTTGCAGCACTAAAAGATAAGCCTTCAATCCTTCTTGTAGGGCTTGGCAGCCACAAGGATATTACAGCTGAAACACTACGCAATGCTGCAAGTGTTATCGTTGGTGCCTGTTCAGATAAATCTGTATCCCAGGTGTATATTGTTATTCCCAAATTATTTTCATTACTTGATACAGCACGGTATATCGCTGAAGGGGTTTATCTTGCTAACTACGCATTTAATCGTTACAAAACGCAAAAAGAAGAAACCAGCCCATTATTGGAAAAAGCTATCCTTTTGTGTGATACTCCCGGGCAACTATCGCCCATAGTAAAAGAAGTAAGCGTTGTATGCAACAATACACTTTTATGCAGAGATCTTGTCAATGAAACAACCGAGCATGCTAATCCAGTAACTATCGCACAACTTGCAAAAAAAATTGCTGCTCAATCTAAGATTAAATGCACCATATACTCTAAAAAAGATATTGCAAAAATGAAGATGGGACTGCTTTTAGCGGTAAGCCAGGGCAGTATGTATCCGCCACAACTTATTGTGATGCACTACAGGGGTGCACCTTCCAAAAAAGACTCAATTGCCCTTGTTGGAAAAGGCATTACCTTTGATACTGGCGGCATTAATTTAAAGCCATCAGGACACATTGAAACTATGCGCACCGATATGGCTGGTGCTGCAGCATGCATCTACACCATAAACGCCATTGCACAGATGAAGTTGCCGGTCAATGTATATGCGGTTATACCACTTGCAGAAAATATGATTTCACACACCGCATATAAGCCTGGCGACGTCTTTACTGCCTATAACGGCAAAACCGTTGAGATAGGCAACACTGATGCTGAAGGCCGCCTGATATTGGCTGATGCGCTATCTTTCACTGAGAAAATATTAAAACCTAAAGCCATCATTGACATTGCTACATTAACTGGCGCTTGCATCGTAAGTTTTGGGGAGATAGTAGCCGCCTATTTAACCAATGATGAAAATCTTTCCACTGCGCTGTTTAATGCTTCAGAAACCACCGGTGAAAAGATTTGGCGTATGCCATTATATAAAGAATACAATGAAGAGTTAAAATCGGATATAGCTGATATAGTCAACGTTCCCGCAGTGCGAAATGCGGGCACAATTATTGGCGCGACATTTTTAAAAAATTTTGTTGAAAAGGCACCATGGGCTCATATTGATATAGCAGGAACGTCGTGGTACTCTAAAAAGCGTGGATACAATCCCAAGAATGCTACAGGTTTTGGCGTGCGTTTGTTATATGAATTTGTAAAGAATTATGGAGTATAAATCTAAACCTATAAAAGAAAGGAAAAAGCAATGTATTCAACAAAAGAACTCATTGATATAGCCATTGGCATTGAAGAAACAGGATTTTATTTTTATTCTACATTTAAAAACAAATTTAAAGATGAATCGTTTAAGCAAATATTTCAATTCCTTGCTGATGAAGAATTGCGCCATAAAGATGTATTTTCTAATATGCTAAAGGAATTAAAAGATACCACCGGTGTATTTACTGATGAATACTATGCGTATCTTAAGGCGATAGGGACTACCAGGGTATTTGCAAATAAAGACGACATTGATAAAATTGCACCAAACCTTACACAGCCACTGGATATAATAAAGATAGCAATGGATGCTGAGCGTGACTCTATAGTATGGTATTCGGAGTTAAAAGAAATTTATAGAAATGATACAAAATCAAAAGGCATTTTAGAGCGTCTTATTAATGAGGAACGAAAACATGTGCTGACATTACTTGATTTGAAAGAAAAGCTCAGCATGTAATTATACATTATGATAATTGAAAGTAAAAATAGAGCAAAATTTGTTGCTAACAATGTGGTGAAGATTTTGTAGGTAGTGAAACTACCGAACATATTGAATCTTTTATACATAAATGAAAATCAAAAGGCTTGGAAACTGCTACGGTGGCGATAGTTACTATGGAAATATAAGCGGATGAAAACGTTATGGAGCAGATAGAGCCATATATTGTGATTAGTGGAGAAATTCCATGATTCCCACCTATCATTGCAAGTTCTGCGAAGCAATCTAATAACATCTTTGTCATTGCGAGCATAGCGCCTGTGCTGAGTGCTTCGACAAGCTCAGTAACCTCTTGTCGAAGTGCTTGCACTGAGCATGTCGAAGTGCTTGCACTGAGCTTGTCGAAGTGAAGCAACCCCAGGTTACAAAGGAAATGATTGCCACGCACCTGCGGTGCTCGCAATGACGAGTTACCTTACACTTTTTTTGTAATACTACAGATATTTATCATTGACAAATAATTTCAGCAAAATAATTTGGTTGGCGACCAATATTTTATATCTAAAGCCAGAGTACTGGCCTGGGCAAATTAAACAAATATACTATAATCCATAGAAAGGGGGATTGGAAGCCTATGAGTTTGTATCAAAAAGTGTATGATGAATCTATTAATAATCCAGAAAAATTTTGGTCTGAGGCCGCAAAAAATATTCACTGGTATAAACCCTATACCAAAGTTCTGGATGAATCTAAAAAACCATTTTATCGCTGGTTTGTGGGTGGACAGGTCAACACATGTTATAATGCACTTGACCGCCATGTTGAAAATGGCCGCGGCAATCAGGTTGCACTTATATACGATAGCCCTGTCACAGATACTATCACCAAATTTACGTATAAAGAAATGCTTGATAAAGTTTCACTATTTGCAGGTGCTTTGCAAAAATATGGGATTAAAAAAGGCGATAGAGTTATCATTTATATGCCCATGATACCTGAAGCACCTGTTGCAATGCTTGCCTGTGCACGAATAGGAGCAATTCACTCAGTAGTTTTTGGTGGATTTGCACCAAATGAATTAGCAATACGTATTGATGATGCCAAACCAAAACTCATTGTATCGGCATCATGTGGTATTGAAGGAAAAAAAGTTATAGAATATAAACCACTGCTTGATAAAGCCATAGAGATAGCCAATCACAAGCCCGAACATTGTATCATCTTCCAGCGTCCGCAGGTACAATCGCCACTTGTTGCAGGAAGAGATATAGATTGGAATGATGCCATTCAAGGTGTGAAGCCAGCTGAATGCGTGCCCGTTGAATCAACTGATCCCTTATATATACTGTACACTTCAGGGACTACTGGCATTCCTAAAGGTGTGGTGCGGGATAACGGTGGTCATGCTGTGGCACTATACTGGAGCATGAAAAATATCTACGGTATTGAACCTGGCGATGTGTGGTGGGCAGCTTCGGATGTTGGTTGGGTTGTTGGCCATTCATACATTGTGTATGGGCCATTATTGTATGGTGCAACAACAATTTTGTATGAAGGTAAACCTGTTGGAACACCTGATGCAGGAGCATTCTGGCGGGTTATTTCCCAGCACAAGGTGAAAGCGTTGTTTACTGCACCCACAGCTTTCAGAGCAATTAAAAAAGAAGACTCCGGTGGAGAATTTTTCAAAAAGTATGATCTATCTCAGTTTAAATATTTATTTTTAGCAGGTGAACGTCTTGACCCGGATACCTACTACTGGGCATCTAATCTGTTACAAAAACCGGTCATTGACCACTGGTGGCAAACTGAAACCGGTTGGCCTATTGCTGCAAATTGTGTTGGCATAGAATTGTTACCAATCAAAGCAGGCTCTCCAACCAAACCCGTTCCTGGCTATCAGGTTCACATTATCAATGATGAAGGTAAACAACTGCCTAATGGCACTGAAGGAATTGTTGTAATAAAACTTCCACTGCCTCCAGGTACACTTCCAACATTATGGCAGAATGACGATAAGTACCGTGAGTCATATCTGGATATATATGATGGATATTACTTCACAGGTGATGGCGGGTATTATGATGAAGACGGATACCTGTTTATAATGGGACGAATTGATGATGTAATCAATGTTGCCGGCCACAGACTTTCAACAGGTGCCATGGAAGAAGTTATTTCAAAACATCCTGATGTAGCCGAATGTGCTGTCATTGGCGTTGAAGATAGCTTCAAAGGACAACTGCCTGTTGGATTTGTTGTATTAAAAGAAGGTACAACAAAAAGTCATGATCAGATTAAGAATGATCTGGCACAGATGGTTCGTGAACAGATTGGCGCTGTTGCCTGCTATAAAACTACACTTATTGTCCAGCGATTGCCAAAAACTCGTTCAGGAAAAATTTTGCGTGGAACCATGCGTAAAATTGCTGATAAAAAGCCATACACCACCCCATCAACTATTGATGATCCGGCTATTCTGGATGAAATAAAGGACGCACTCTCTAAAATCACTGTTAGCGCATAGTAGATAAAAAAGGGGGGGCCAAAATAGACTTCATTGCAATTACTTTGCACCCACGTCATTGCGAGGAACGAAGTGACGAAGCAATCCCATAGTTGCGAGCGCCGCAGGCGCGTGGCAATCTCATCTTCTGCGGCATTGAGATTGCTTCCCTTCGACAAGCTCAGGGCAGGCGCTTCGCTCGCAATGACATTGCACTCCCGTCATTACATGCACCACGGTTTGTTTTGAGATCACCTCTTTTTTATTCAATTTTATTTGTATTAGTCCATATATTCATTTCATCAGCTTTTTTAATTAATTCATCCCTGAAATTGGGATGAGCAATGCTAATCAATGCTTCTGCTCGTTCCCATGTTGATTTCCCTTTAAGCTGCACTGCTCCATACTCAGTTACCACATATTGCACAATGGATCGGGGAACAGTTACAATTGATCCAGGAGGCAACGTTGGAACAATCCTTGATATCAAATTGCCATCTTTATCCTTGTAGGTTGAAGACAGGCAGATAAACCCTTTACCACCATGTGAACCAAATGCACCAAATATAAAATCAAGCTGTCCGCCAGTACCGGATTTATGAGCCACTCCTGCTGACTCTGAACAAACCTGACTGAATAAATCCACAGCAATAGCATTATTAACCGCAACCACTTTATCATTGAGAGCTATAATTCTTGGGTCATTAATATAATTAACAGGATACGAAGCACATGTTGGGTTGTGATGCAGGAAATCATATAATTTATTGGTACCCATTGCAAATGTATAGCTCATTTTATATTTATCAATGTTTTTCTTAGCACCTGTAACTCTCCCTGCATGATATAAGTCAACATATGAATCAACAAGCATCTCCGTATGCACCCCCAAATCCTTGAGGTCACTTTCAGCAATCATTTTCCCAACAACATTGGGTAATCCACCAATACCAAGCTGCAAGCACGATCCATCTTCAATCTGCTCAAGCAAATGCTTTGCAATTTGTTTATCTATATCAGTTGGTTCTAATGCAGGTATTTGTGGTAACGGCAGGTTTTTGCCTTCAACTATGTGGTCAACCCGTGAAATATGTATTGACTCCTGGTTTCCTCCCAAACAGTATGGGACATGTTCATTAACTTCTACAACTATCTTTTTTGCCTTTGTTACAACTGCAGACGTTACAGAATTTGCAAGCCCATAATTGAAGTATCCCCTTGGGTCCATTGGACCAACCGTTAAAAATGCTACATCAAAATCCAGGTATTTTCTGATTACCCGTGGTCCCTGATGATAGGTAATAGGAATATAATTACAAAGATGCTGATCATATAATCTTCGTGAGATAGTTCCAAAATGGAAGTCATTCAAAATGAAATGTTTTCGCTGTGGATCAGCTTCTACTATTTTGGGTACGCGCATATAACAAACACTTCGAACATCCACATTGCGCAATTCTTCAGCACGTTTTGATAATGCTTCATCAATTGCTTCAGGGAATAATACAAATTCACCATAAAACACCCTGTCGCCTGATTTTACAAAATTAGCTGCTTCTTCTGCAGTGATTTTCTTCTTTTCATATTCCCATTTTTCAATATCACCCATTACTCTTCTCCTTTCTATAATGATGATTGCGTTGCCTTATCATCTTAGATTGCCAAGAGTTTAATTTTAATGTATGCTAATTTTATAGTATCAACATTACATCATCATTTTATTTGATTTATTTATACTATCAATACAACATAGATTACTTACATTGAATATAGCATATACAAATTTTACTTCTAAATTTTGTATATATATAAATAACATTATTACGATATTGAATACCATCTAGAAGGTTTGTAGTGAATTTATAGAAGCGAAGATTGGAGCTTTTGTGGTTAAATTATATATATCATTAACCTCATTGCAATTACTTTACACCAACGTCATTGCGAGGAACGAAGTGACGAAGCAATCCCATAGTTGCGAGCGCCGCAGGCGCGTGGCAATCTCATCTTCTGCGGCATTGAGATTGCTTCCCTTCGACAAGCTCAGGGCAGGCGCTCCGACAAGAGGTTACTGAGCTTGTCGAAGCACTCAGCACAGGCGCTAGTCTCGCAATGACATTGCACTCCCGTCATTGCAAGCACCACGGTTTTATTTTGAGACAACCTCTATTATTTATTTCTTTATATCTTGCAGTGTTTTAAAAATCCTTTTAGCTCTCCACTCATCCAATGAAAGAACATACTGGGTATCCATTCAGGATACTCTACCCATTATTTATTTCTTTATATCCTGTAACGTCTTAAAAATTCTTTTGGCTCTCCACTCATCCAATGTGAAGACATACTGGCTTTTTGAACTGCTACATATAAACCTGTTGTTTTCATATTCTTTATGGATCACTAGCGTAATCTCTTCTGGCTTTTGGGATTCCTCATCACCTTTTACGGTAACAGTAATTGAAGCTATTTTACCCGACAATGTTTTAGCATTAACGTCAGGGAATGAATATGCTTTTAGTGGATCAAAAGTATACAACATCTCCTTAACCTTATTGTTATCCAGTACTACTGCTGGATGTTCTTTACATATCCACTGCTCTTCTTTTTCAACTTCTTTTGGCTTTTCTTGTTTATCTTTTTGCGTACTACCTGGTTCCTCTTTCTTCTTTTCTACAATTGTTTTTTGCAGTGTCAATGTTGCATTTTTATACCATAATTTTACTGTATCAATCTTTGCTATATCAAGCTGGACAATATCCTTATTCCGCAATTCGTCTACCGTTTTATTGAAGTATGAATCTAACGTATCTTCTGCAAGGTAAACCTTAGGATCACCTTCTAATCGAACATATGTGTGGCGATAGGTGCTCCCTTTTTTGCCAATATAAACATTACGTACAATCTGACCATTACATTTAGCCTGCACCTGTATTGCATGGTCGTTGTCAAGCTCATAGCGTTCATAATGTGGTTTATCGCTAATCAGATCAATAATCTTCAAATCTTTTATCTTATTTACCATATTGGCAATAATATTTTTATCGCCATCAAATTCATTTACCTTCCAGCTATCGCCATCCTGTTTTATCAGTATTATCGCTTCACCTTTTTTTAGTACTAGCTCAGTTATGGGGCTTTTTATGGTAGGCAGTGTAACTACTGTTTTTGTTATCAATGAATTAATGATAAGGTAACCAGCCAGAATAGCTATCACCACAATACTGATAAGAACATTTTTTTTCATGTGCATACCTACACCTCTTTACTGAATTATCTCATACTGGAAAATTGTTCTTCAATGCGCTTGCGGCGAATGTTACGACGCCATATATACAGTAACCCAAAAAGAATTACCAATAGAGGCAATCCAGCAATGTTTATACCCTTTATAATACTCTTTGCAGTATCAGACGTTTCTTTAATTGGATTGAACGATAGGCCCTTGCTTCGCATCTGTGGAATGGCATAGTTGCCCTGCAAATAATCAATCACGTTGTGCATGAACACTGCATTGGGCGATTTTCCTTCTTCATCAATAATGTTACGTCCTGTTATTTCTGACGTTCCTGCTACAAATAGTTTTACTGGCTTTACACTTTGTTTTAAAGCTTCTTCTTGAACATAGTCTTTGCCTTTTGCTTCTTTAGATTTTACATCAATGGTGGGCTGCTTATCGGCAAAGTAGCTTTTTAAATTTCCCTGCACCAGTACTGCTAAGTTATATTGCTTGAGGCTTGAATCTTGCGGCGGATTTGCACCCCACGGCATAAAGCTGATATTACCCTGCTGAAGCCAGCTGTACGGTGATGATTTTACAAGATATTGTACAGAAGCTTTATTTTCCTTGAGCAGTGTTTCATCAACTGAAATGGAAGAAGCTTTTAAAAATACTATCTTTTTTAAATATTGAGTGATTTCATTTTCTTTGGACAAGCCTTCCTCAGAAATCATTGGTGCAAAGTATATTGTTAACTCACCCAATCCTCGTTGCTGAGCAATGAAACACTGCTTATCCATCACTATATCACGGCCAATCTTGACTCCATAATGGGCAAGCATCCCTTCAAGGCCGGTAAATACTGGTAATGCCTGAGGGGGTCGCTGGAACATCTGCATACCCTGCATTTGCTGCTCCACATATGAATCAAGTAGCATTACAGCACTACCACCACGCATCAAAAACTGATCAATTTTATACAACTCATATTCACTGAACATTGAACGAGGTCCATTGATAATGATGGTTGCAATATCATTTGGTATTTCATCTTTGGTAATATCTATAGTTATCAGATCATACATGTCACCAATCATCTTCCTGAATTGTGCTGCACCATTCTGCTCATCATTGATGTCACGCTCACCGTGACCTATAATATACCCTACTTTTGGGTTGATGCTGATAAGATTGTCAATGGCTGCATTCAGTGTATCTTCAAGGCGGGTCAAATCCCCAACTGAATACTGTCCAAAGATTGAGCGTGATAGAATCTGTACCGTTTCAAATTTATTGTTGTACTCCACTACAATGCCAACCATGCCTTCACCTGGTTCAACAGTCCTGCCTTCCATGGTAGTAAACCGTGGCCACCGTAACATTGGCAAACCATACATCTGAGCCAGTGTACTCCCCTGTGGATTTTGTAATGGGTCAATATAACGATACTGTATTTTATTGTAATTGCGTATATTACACTTCTGAACTTCAGTATATACCCGCTCATTTAAATTCTGCATACCCGGAATTGGCAGGTTACTACTAGCATATAAGGTAACTGTTATAGGGTTTTTCAGTTTAAGCAATGAATCAATCTTGCCATTCATCTTTTTTATTAGTGTTGTTATACGGTACTCCAGTCCTTCTGGTTCAGTGATTGAATCAATTTTTTCTATTAAGTCACCATGAATTATGGCCAGACCCATAAAAGCATTTCGGAATTTGACCTGATCATTACGTATTTCCCTAATCTGCACCGGATAAATACCAAAATCAGAGGCAGCATCCTTTTGCTTTTCAACATCAATAAACTCATAGTGAAAATATCTATTGCCTGCATTATCATATTCTACCATCAGGTCCTGAAGATAGCGGTATACAGCGTTATATGGCGCGGGAAGATCCTTATTAAAAAATATCTTAATGGTTAATGGTTCTTCCAGTGATGACACTACCTCTTTACTTATTGGTGAAAGCGAATAGACACTATTCTTAGTCAGGTCAACCCTGAAATATACCGTAAGCCCAACTAAATTGATTAAAACAATAATCACACCATACAGTATAAACTGCGAATAGCTCTTTTGGGTTTCACTATCACCCGATTTAGTGTGCTCTTTAATTTTCTGTACTACCTGTGTATATATAGTTGTAATGGTACCTTTTAGGTTTTGCATCACAGTAACAAATTTTCTTTTATCCATAATTATCTTTTCACCTCCAGCTGATATATGCTTGCCATTGAACTAATAACAATTACCGAAGCAAAATATATGATATTTCGCGAATCCACCACACCACGGGCAATGTTCTGGAAATGGTAGTCAGCACTGATGTATTCAAACAGTGAAACCAATTTAGGTGAAATAAAGTATAAAAATTTTGTTATAAGCGATAGTACTATGCAAATGGCAAACCCTATGATAAACGCAACAATCTGGTTTTTAGTCATTGATGATGCAAAAACACCAATTGAAGCATACGCAGCAGCAAGAAGCACCGCACCCAAATAACCACCAATAACGGGACCAATATCAGGAGAGCCAACAAATGCAACCGAGACCGCATAGACCAGTGTTGGTGATATCATAATTGATGCAAACAGTGTTGCGGCCAATATTTTTCCTGCAACCACCTGTATTGTTGAAAGCGGCAGCGTCATAAGCATCTCAAATGAACCGGTATTGCGTTCCTCAGCAAAAAGGCGCATGGTGATTGCCGGTATCACAAAAGCAAATAAAAGCGGCAGCAGTTCAAAATAAGCCCTTAGTTCAGCCTGTCCATATAAAAAGAATGTTGAAAAGAAAAGAAACCCTGCTATAACCAGGAACACAGAAATTACAATATATCCTATTGGCGTTGAAAAATATCCTGATAGTTCCTTTTTTGCAATAAGCTTTGCGCCTTTCATTATCTCTTTAAATTGCTCCATACATTCCTCCTTACATACCTACGGTTAGTTCGCGGAATACATGCTCCAGGCTTCTGTATTCCCTGTTCATTTCATACAATGTCCAGCCACTGTCTTTTATACAATTGAATACAGCTGGGCGCAAATCAACGTCAGCTCCAGTTAAAATCTGAACATGGCATAACTGGCCTTCATCACGTACATGCTGTACGTTTTTTACTCCTGATATGTTTTTCAAAGCATTCTGTATTACTTCAAATGTAGTCCCGCCAATGACACAATTTATACGAATGTCCTTACCCCGGGCACTTTTAAGCTCAGTGGTTGAATCATCAGCTACTATCGCACCCTTATCAATGATTATCACGCGATTACAGGTAGCTTCCACTTCCTGCAATATATGGGTTGACAGTATCACTGTTTTTTCCTTTCCCAGATCTTTAATAAGGTCACGGATTTCAACTATCTGGTTTGGATCAAGGCCGTTGGTTGGTTCATCCAGTATAAGTATGTCAGGATCATGCAATATAGCCTGCGCCAATCCCACGCGCTGCTTATATCCTTTAGAAAGCTCATTAATATTTTTATGTATTACTTCGGTTATGCCACACTGAATGGCAACATCTTTTATTTTTTCTTTATCATAAATTTGCCTGATTTCAGCCATAAAGTGGAGAAAGTCATATACCATCATATCGGGATATAATGGTGCAGATTCGGGCAAATATCCTATACGCTTTTTTATTTCTATAGGATTTTCATTAACTAGAAACTCATCCACGCTTACCATTCCACTGGTTGGCTGCAAGTAGCCAGTGAGGATGCGCAATGTAGTAGTTTTGCCTGCACCATTTGGCCCCAACAAACCAGTTATCTCACCTTTTCTGATTGTGAATGAAATACCATCAACAGCCTTAACGTCACCATAATGCTTTACCAGATTCCGTACGCTTATCATGTACCGCTATCCTCCTTAAAAAATAGGATTGTGAATTTGTCGTTATTTTTCATTCCAAACTATTGCTATGAAAATACTTTCAATATAATACAATATATATTATTGATGTGACAATATAAATATGGAAAACAAATGATGAAAATGTTACATATTATCTTTGTGCTCTGCCATAATCATCTTCAATGCGCTCTATATCATCTTCACCAAAGTATTCACCAAGCTGAACTTCAATGTACACTAAGTTTTGTGTTCCCGTATTTTCCACTCTGTGTAGCATATTGTAATCTATATCCACACTTACTCCTGGGGCAACATCAATTTCATGTTTATCAAGAGTAACCACGCCCTGACCAGACACAAAAAACCAGTGTTCTTTTCGCTTTTTATGGCGCTGCAGGCTTAATCGTTTTTTTGGGTATACCGTTATACGTTTAACCTTATGGGTTTCTGTGTCCGATAGTACCTCATAAAAGCCCCAGGGCCGGTGATCAGAATATATTGCTCTATCATCCATAATTATCCATTCCTCTGCATAAAGTGATTCATAAAATCTACCAGTGCCTTAACACCTTCAACGGGCATTGCATTGTAGAGAGATGCTCGTAATCCACCTACCGAGCGGTGCCCCTTTAATCCACTCAAGCCCTCCTTTTCTGCCTCTTTCACAAACTTATCTTCAAGTTGTTCATTTTGCATACGCCATACTATATTCATCTTTGAGCGGCTATGTTTATCAACGGGGCAATTATAGTACCCATTGCTTGAATCAATAGCATTGTAAAGCATTGCAGCTTTTTCGTCACGGCGCTTTTCAATTACCGATAGTCCCCCAATTGATTTAGTCCACCTGAGTGTAAGTGTTGTCATCCACACGGTAAACGTTGGCGGTGTATTATACAGTGAATTTTCTTTTGCGTGCAGGTCATACCGTAAATACGCTGGCACATCTTTTCTTGCTTTTTCTACAAGTTCTTTTTTCATAATAACCAGTGCCATACCTGCCGGTGCCAAATTCTTCTGAGTGCCTGCAAACAGCATGCTTACCTTATCCCACTCCACTGGCCTTGACATGATATCCGATGACATGTCAACAATTAATGGTATATTACCGGTACCGGGCATCTGTTGCCACTGTATGCCATCAATGGTTTCATTGGAACAAATATGCACATACTCAGCACCTGGTGTATACTCTAACTCACTCTGGTCTGGAATACGTCGATATTTTTCAGAAGCCCCATCCCAGATAACCCGAGGATTGCCAATGAGTTTTGCATCTTCAATGGCTTTCCTTGCCCAGGTCCCCGTTACCACAAAATCCGCAATTTTACCAGGGCCAAGGAATGCTATAGGAATCATACCAAATTGGAAAGTAGCACCACCCTGTATGAAAAGAATATAGTAATCATCCGGTACCTGTAAAATCTCTTTAATAAGTACTATGGCCTCATTATGTACCTCATCATATATTTTGCCACGGTGGCTCATTTCAATAAGAGACATGCCTGTGTTCTTATAATCAACAAGCTCCCTGCTTGCTTCTTCCAGTGCTGGCAACGGTAACATTGAAGGCCCTGATGAAAAATTATAGATACGTGCCATGTATTCTATTCTCCTTATAGAAGTATAACTATTCAAAAAGAGGTTATTATTTATAATTATCACATTCTACTTGATAAAAATGCTATTGATATGATACTGTTGTAAAAAATCAAGCAAATAAATCCAGAGGGGCTATCCCATGTCAGGAAAACTGTATATTGTTGCAACACCCATTGGCAATATGGAAGATATTACATTACGAGCTTTACGTATCCTGAAAGATGAAACTGATATAGTCTATTGCGAAGACACACGACAAACAGCAAAGCTTCTTGCTAATTATGATATACATGTACCCACACGCTCACTGCATACCCATTCAAGCAAGGCAAGGCTACAGAGCATTATTGTGGAATTAGAGTCAGGCAAAACAATTGCATATCTCACTGATTCTGGTACACCGGGAGTGTCTGATCCAGGTGGGCAACTGGTAGCGCTGGCACGCAAGCACAATATTCCTGTAATTCCTATTCCAGGGGCTTCGGCGGTCACAGCTATTATTTCAGTGTGTGGTTTCCCTGCAACGCAATTTTACTTTGCAGGTTTTTTAAGCAAAAAGGAAGGCAGGCGAAAAAGCCAGTTACAGGAACTATCGCACCTTGATGCTATTATTGTTTTGTACGAATCCCCTTACCGCATCATAAAATTATTGCACGCTATTGCCGAAGTAATGCCACAGGCTAAAATTTTCATTGGCAGGGAAATGACCAAACATTTTGAGGAATTTATTTATTGCAAGGCAGGAGATGTTGATTCAATTGCTAAAACGTTAACACAAAAGGGAGAGTTTGTAGTGGCTGTGTATAATCATGGTGAAAAAACTAACTAATTTTACAATTTTATCTTGACAGTATAAAAATGTAAATATATTCTTAATGTATGTATTATTATAGAAAATTAGAAAAAACACTTGCTAAATTCCTTAATATTTTTCCTGCAGTTGCAGTGTGTGGTCCCCGCCAATCTGGAAAATCCACCATGTTACAGCACCAATTTGGCAAACAATATCGATATGTCACTTTTGACGACCCTTTTATGCGTGAGCGTTTTACTGAAGACCCAAGAGGGTTTATGAATGAATTTAACAACCGTGTAATTTTTGATGAAGTGCAAAAGGTCCCAGAAATTTTCAATTATCTTAAAATGCGTATAGATGAAAATCGGTCCTCATATGGAAACTTTATACTTACCGGATCAAGTCAATTTACTATGCTTAAAAATATAACAGAATCATTAGCAGGAAGAATTGGGCTATTAACACTGCTGCCATTTCAATTTTCTGAAATGCCACAATCTCTTCACAACCAACAGATTATATTTGGAAGCTACCCTGAAAACGTAGTGCGCCACTATTATGGTGTACACGAATGGTATGGTGCATATATTACCAACTATATTGAACGCGATGTACGTACTTTATTTAACATAGGAAATTTAAAAGACTTTGAGCGGTTGCTATGGCTTTTGGCTGCTCATACCGCACAGGAACTTAACATGAATAAAATTGCCAGCGATATTGGTGTTACCGTTAAGACCATTAAATCCTGGATTTCAGTACTTGAAGCTAGCTTCATAGTTTTTACCATACCTCCCTCCCATTACAATCTTGGTAAAAGAATTGTGAAAAGGCCAAAGATATATTTTTATGACACCGGGCTTATATGCTATTTAACAGGTATTCATACGCAGGAATTTTTACAAAATGGGCCTTTAGCAGGGCCTATTTTTGAAAATTATATAATGGCTGAATTAAAAAAAATAATATCCCACTATAACAAAAATGTAGGTTTATTCTACTATAGAGATAATTCAGGAAATGAAATTGATTGTATAATAGAAGATTTATATAATAATAAAATTTTCCTTGTTGAAATAAAGTATACCGCTACACCAAAACCTGTTTTTGCAAAAAAATTACAAAAATTATTACATGCACACAAAGAAGCCCTTCCACAAGTACATAGCAATGCAACTGTATTATGCCAGACAAATGAAAAATTTATTATGAACGATGTACAATTTATGCATTATATGAAATTTTTAGAGGAATTTGAAAACGCTATTTGTCCACAAGGCTCTTAACATAAACCGCTCATACAACAAAGCTATGTTTGTGCAAATGCAATTATGGCTTTTACAATATCATCAAGGGATAATACCTCTACTGCAGCACCCATCTCAACCGCCGCACGGGGCATACCCCACACAATTGATGTTGCCTCATCCTGTGCAATTGTATGGGCACCTGCGTTTTTCATTTCAAGCAGCCCTGCAGCACCATCCTTGCCCATACCTGTGAGTAGTATTCCTAACGCATTTTTCCCTGCTACTTTTGCCATAGATTTAAACAATACATCGGCAGCAGGTTTTTGAAAATTTACTCTTTCACCATCATTATACATTGCATATAACGACGCACCTTTACGTTCTATTACAAGATGTATACCGCCAGGAGCAATGTATGCAGTACCAGCCTGTAATAATTCTTCATCCTCTGCTTCTTTAACGGTTAGCTGGCATATTTCATTTAAACGCTGCGCAAATTGATTGGTAAAATTTACCGGCATATGTTGCACAACCAGTATTGGCGGTAGATGTTGAGGTAAGCGTTCAAATATATATTCTATAGCAACAGTACCTCCAGTTGAAGCACCAATAGCTATAACTTTATCAGTTGTTATAACCTGCGATAGTACAGGTTTTTTAATTGCTTTTTTTTCTTTAACAAGCTTTGGCGATAATTCTTTCCACTTCTTTAAAAAAGTATTTCGGTTAAAATAGGCATTCCGTATTTTTAATAGAATCTCATTGGTAACTTCTTCAACCGATAAGCTGCCACCTGGCTTATTAACAATATCATACGCGCCTAACTCAAGCGCTTTTATTGCTGCAAACTTATCGTTGGTAGTAATGGAACTTACAATGATAACAGGCATTGGATAATATTGCATCAATCTTTCAAGAAATGTTAATCCGTCCATACGTGGCATTTCAATATCAAGGGTGATAACATCGGGATTAAGGCGTACAATTTTATCCCGTGCAATAAACGGATCAGGGGCTGTGCCAACAAGCTCCATATCATCCTGCTTTTCAATTATTGATGCAATAATATCACGAACTATTGCAGAATCATCAACTACCAGTACTTTTATCCTTTCACTTTCAAACATAGTTGTACCTTTCAAAAATTAGGATTGTATAAATCCTCAATGGTGATTTGTTCTAATGTTTGTACTATTATTTTATTTGTCCGGGTATTAAAATGTACCCTTTTTCCATGATCACCCCCAGTATACATCTGTTTAATTAAGATTTTTTCTTTCCTCAGTATTGTAGTTGCAATATCAACGTTTTTATCACCAATAAAAAATATTTCTCGTTCATCAAATATGATAAACGCACCACCACAAATTGAGGCAACTAAGTCTTCACGTCTGCTGTTATTTTCTTTCAAAAATTTATACAACAACACATAGATAGCAACATCCCCATACTTTGTACTGCTTTGCTCATCACTGGGTGCCTGGGGTAACAAATAATGACACATACCTCCATATCTATGCGTTTTATCATAAATTGCAACTGCAACGCAACTACCCAATACTGTCTTTATTACTATTGGCCTTTTTGAAAAGATGAGCTCTCCTGGATTTAAAAAGTATTCCTGCAACTCTTCCATGTACTCTCCTACTCAACCTTCTGGTATATAGAGTGTGGCAATTGGTGAAATGTATGCCGTATTCCCACCAAACTTTCAGATAATCCTAAAATTAAATATCCACCTGGTTTTACATATTCATAAATTTTTGATAATATGATTTCTTTTTCAGTATTATCAAAATAAATGAGGACATTACGCAAAAACACAATATCAAATAACTTATTAAAGGGATAATCATCCATTAAATTTAAGAATCTAACCTGTACCAAATTTTTTATTTCTTCTTTTACGGTAAATGTTTTTTTTACCTTATCAAAATGAAAATATCGCTTTAAAAGATGATCCTCAATGTTTCCACGGATTTTAGAATAATGGTACACTCCTTCATTGGCAAAAGTAAGTACGTTTAACGATATATCGGTTGCTAAAATTTTAATATCATAAGTATGCAATAATTTACCCAACACTTCATAACATACTATTGCCATGCTGTATGCTTCTTCACCTGTGGAACATCCTGCACTCCATAAACGTATATACTGCTGTGTATGATAGTTATTTTTTATATATTCTTTCACAAATTCAAAGTGGTATTCTTCCCTAAAAAAATACGTATAATTGGTTGTGAGTAAGTTAACAAATTGAATACGCAGATTGCCTTTTGTATCATCCAATAATGCCCTGTATAAGCTTTCGTAATCTTTAAATTCTTTATCAGGACCAACTACTTTACATAACCTGTATTCAACAAGGTATTTTTTATAATCTTTTAGTGAAATACCTGCCAGTTCATAAAAAAGATTTACAAATTTTTTAAATAGTTCATCCGAAAGATGTGCATCATGCATTTTCATGGGATATCAAAACAATATAACATCACCTTGTTTGTGCTCGTCTTCATCCAATTCTTTATGCAAATACTTTTTATACAATTTCTTTAAAAATTCACGTTCATCTGCGGTAGTAATGAGGCTTTCTAGTAGTTTAAATGAATCTATGCGATATTCACATTGAACACCCTGGCATACTTTATGCTCACGTATTAGTTTTTGTATTGTATTGTTAACTTTATGCAACATAATATTTGTAAATTTATCCCTGTGATCCATCTCTTCCTTTATTATAACCAGCTTCTGTATATCCTCAAATTGCTTGAATAAATTCCCCTTTACACCTTCATCCTGCGTAATTAAAGCTTTTGAAACATTATCAACTAATCTGGTAAACTGGTCAATATTCTCTTCATATTCTTTAATCATCTTTTCTGACAAATTTATAAATTCCTGAATTTGAGCAAGGGCATCCTGTTCTTCTTTCTTTTTTTCTTCTATTGTATTTAAATTTTGTTCTATTGTTTTTTTCATTGGCTCAAAAAACTTGATAGTTTGCTCTGAAAATGTGTGTAACTCCTTTGCAATAATTGCAAATACATTATTGCCGGTAAGCTTATTTGCCTCAATGCTCATATTAAGCGAAAGTATATTTATTTTATCAGTAATTTCTTCTACCTGCACCATTATTTCTTTTATAAACTGGAATGTCTGGCTTACCGTGGAAAGGTATTGTGCAAAGGATTCCTGGGTATTGCGCATTTTTGCATAAAAGCCTATCATCTGGTCATATTGCACTGCTCTTTTATCTTTAAAGCCTTTTAAAATTTCAAGAACATACTGCACATACTCAATACTCTCGGCCTGTATCTTTTGCAATAACTGTATGGAATCTTTAACAAGTTCAAAAGATGATGTAAAACGGGTATCAATAAACTCATTCCACTCTTCAGCTATTAAAAGGGGTAATTTAGTTGGGCATAAAGTTTCTAATTGTTGATATAATGATATTAATTTTCTATGGTATTCATATATAATTACCAACAAACCACAGATTATTTCTTTATATATATATTCATAATATTCATATATTGTACCATTGTTAATTTTACCTGGTAATGAAGATTTTAATTCAATATTTTTTATGGTGCTATCTGTTTCAGTTACAAGTTTTTGAACATCCTCACAGCATATAGTATTATTCATATCATTAATTTTGTCATGAGCCAGCTCAAAAATTTCATTAATAGCTTTGGCATGAGCAGTTTCTATTATTTTATTAATAGTGCTAACAATATTTTTTTTGCTTTTACTGCTTATTGTATATTGCAGAAAAACAAGCACACATAGAAAACTATTGCCTGCAAATAGTATATACAGTAACAGTTTTAATGGATATACTATGCATAGTATAGCAATACCAATACTTATTACAAGGCACACAATAATTGTATAATAGAGTATGCTCTCAATCTTTTCTAAATTCATGCAATACCATTATTTTTATATAAATTTCACATCAAAACGGGGCTCATTTAAATGCTTTTAATCACTAAGACATTTTTAAAAGCCCCGTTATTTTGCCAGTAACTATCACTATCTCAATTAAAAGTCTTTAAAATCATTGAGTGGTATTTTGTCCTCAGGCTTTATAAGCTCAACATCCTTATCACCTTCTTTGGGTTTGGCCTTCATCTTATCTATTGCTTCATGAACCTTATGAGCCTTTGAAGTGAGGTCACTTGACTTCTTTTCATCAGCACTCTTTACAATTATATTCTTGATTGCTTTTTCTCCCATCACCACTGAATTTAATTCCATTACCGCTTCACGCTGACTTTCTACCTGGCTTAACATCTCTTCGCTGCTGGAAGCTGTTTCCTCAGATGATGCAGCCAATTGCTGTACCACACTGTTTACCTGTGAAATTGCCTTGGTTACTTGATTTGAGCCCTTTGCCTGTTCCTTGGATGCCCTGGTAATCTCATCAAGTAAAACATTTACCTTTTCAGCCCGTGATACTACATCATTAAAACTGGTTACCACTATATCAGTTTTGCTTGCCCCACTTTCAATATCCTGATTGATCATATCTATTAAATCCGATGTTTCTCTGGCCGAATCTGCACTTTTTTGTGCAAGTGACTTTACCTGCTCGGCAACCACGGCAAAACCACGGCCCACATCACCCGCACGAGCGGCCTCAACAGCAGCATTAAGTGCAAGTATATTGGTTTGAAATGCTATATCATCTATTGCTTTGTTTATTTTTATAATCTTCTTTGAGCTTTCACCAATGGTATTCATAATCTTTTGTAGCTCTGTAGAATGCTCCTGGGCACCTTTTGCTGTTTGCATGGTTTCTTTCATTAAAATTTCGGCCTCGTTTACATTTTTGGTATTGGATTCTATTATTGACTGTAACTCTTCCATACTGCTGGTTATCTCCTCTACCGAGCTTGCAAGCTCGCTTGCGCCACTGGACAATTCCTGGCTTGCTGATGCTACCTGGTTTGCTGCTTTTTCTAAATTATCAGATGATGTAGAAAGATTGTTGGAAACATTGTTTATTGGTTTTACTATAATATTTGAAATAATAATACTTAAGGCAATAGAAAGTCCAACACCTATAATCATTAGTATTATTATTACAGAGCTATAAAACTTAATATCCTCTTTTAATGTTTCCCTTTCAGATTTTACTTTTTCTTCCACCTTTTTCACTATACCATCAACTAAGCTTAATATTTCTGATAAATGTAATTGAACTTCCGAAGCATAATATTCGATTGCTGATTTTCTATCGCCCTTTTTCAAAAAAGCTTCAATTTTTTCAACATCCTTGTGCAATAAGGTATGGGGTTTTTCTAATTGATTAAGGTCTTCTTTTATTTCTGGAATTATATTTTCCAATCTACGTCTATTTTCACCGTAATACCATTTTCCAAGACCACATTGTGTTGGATCTTTTTCCACTTTTATTTCTATAATATTTTCGTTACGCTGAAATTCTCCTACTTTATTACGAAAAAGCAAATGATCAATTTTCTTTTGCAACAATTCTTTCGAATCCTGAATCAATTCAATATTATGATTCATTTCATTTACCAGACTAGAAGAATTGTTCAAGTTAATAACTATCAATATTACAAATAACATCGTGACGGATATGAAACTTATTATTAATTTAACTCGCAAGTTTATATTTCGTAACATAGAATCCTCCAATAATAAATTTATAAATTATATTATTTATACACTCTCTACCTTCTCAGCAATCTCTACAACCTCTTCGGTGGCCAATATATTATCTAGATTCAATATCATAACCATTGAATCCTGTAATTGTATAATGCCCTGCAAATATTTACTTTTAAACTTGAACCCCACCTCAGGGGTTTTTTCAATTTTATCCTCAGGTATTTCTACCACATCCTGAACTGCATCAACAACAAGCCCCACATGATACACGTCCTTAGCGGTAACAATATCCACTATAATAAATATTGTACGCTCGGTATACTCCTTTGCTGGCAGGCCAAATTTTAAACGCATATCTATTATGGGTATTATTCTGCCCCGCAAATTAATAACACCTTTTAAAAATTCTGAAGCTTCATGCAACCCTGTTATTGGCACATAGCTAATAACTTCCTGCACTTTGGCAATAGGTATTGCATAGCGTTCGGCTTCTAACCTGAATATTAAATATTTATTGGTTCCACCCTCCATGTGCACCTCCTTTTGCTTATTGTGATACATACATCTGTACTACTTTAATAAACTTTTCTGCCTCAAAGGGTTTTACTATCCATCCGGTTGCACCATACTCTTTTGCTTTCACTATTTTTTCTTTGTCGGTCTCAGTAGTGAGCATTATGATAGGTGTAGTGGCATCAAACGCCCGTACTTCTTTTACTAAAGTTATGCCATCCATTTTTGGCATATTGACATCAAATATACAAAGGGCAATATTACCTTTATTATTTTTTATTACCTCCAGCCCTTCCTGCCCGTCTTTTGCTCTCAATATATCCTCATAACCATACATCTTTAATGCCTGGGTCACTATATCCAGTATCACATCCGAATCATCTACCAGTACTATTTTTTTCATAAAATGACCTCCCAAAAAATATTATTTCACCGCTTCAATAAATCCCTGTAAATCCACCACAAATCCAATGCTTCCATCACCAAAGATTGTTCCACCTGAAAAATATTGATAATCGTTGAGCATAGTCCCCAAACTTTTTACCACTATCTCCTGCTTCCCAATTATTGAATCAACCACCACACAGTATTTAAACTGATCAAACATAAATATGAGCGATAGTAATCGGTTATCCTGCCTTGGTGTATATACTTCTTTAAAGATATCATGGGCAAAAATAACCGGTATATGCATATCCCTGTGGTATAGTATTGCTTCGTTTGAATTTTCCTGCTTTTGAAGACTACCCGCATCAAACACCAGAATTTCTTCCACCGAATTGAAGGGAAATACATATCTGTTCCCACCTACCACTGTAACAAATCCTTCTATAATTGCCAGCGTCAATGGAAGTTTAATGACAAATTTTGTAAATTTTCCTGGTTCTGAATGAATTTCTACCCTGCCATGGATTTGTTCTAAACCTTTTTTGACTACATCAAGACCAACACCCCTCCCCGACACAGCAGTAACATTTGTGCTGGTTGAAAATCCCGGTAAAAACATAAAATTATATATATCCTTATCAGTTAGCTTTCCCACATCCTCTTTTTTTATCAGTTGCATTGCTATTGCTTTATCAAGTATCTTTTTGGTATCTATTCCACGCCCATCATCCATAATTATAATCTCTATGCCACTCCCCTTATGCTCGGCTGATAATGTAATTCTACCCACTTTATCCTTCCCCACAGCATCACGTTCTGCAGGACTTTCAATGCCATGATCAATGGCATTGCGTATGATGTGCATCAATGGATCATATATTGTTTCTATCACATTGCGATCAAGTTCCGTTTCTTCACCGTGAACTTCAATAAACACTGTTTTTTGTAATTCCTGAGCCGTATTGCGTGCAACAACACGCAGTTTATTAAACACTTCCTCAATAGGAACCATTCCCATAGATAGCACAAGGTCCTTAATTGCTGATGTAATCATCTCAGCCTGGCTTAATGTGCGCTCGGAAATATTTATGGCGCCGCGGTTTCTTTCAATTTCCTGCTTTAACATTGATTGATTTATAACAAGCTCACCAACATAATCAATTAAACTGTTTAACTTCTCATTTGATACTTTCACAAATCCAATCTTTTTAATCTTGCTCTTTAGTTTTTGCTGCTTCTGCAATGCAGCAAGCAAATCATCCTGTTCCACAAGTCTTTCTTCGGTAACTATCTGTCCAAACTTTTTATCTGTTTCTTTTTGTTTTTCAAGGATTGAATTAAGTTGCAGCTGCGACAGCTTTCCCTCTTCCTGTAATATTTCACCAATCTTTTTATACTGATATTCCTGTAATATTTTCTTTAAAAGAGCAATAAACGGAAATACTTTAAGCGAAATGAATGACTTTTTAATTTCACCAGCTTTAAACTCATAGCTTTGCATTATATCTAGGATATTACGTAACAACTCCATGCCATAAAAAATGACATCCACCAGTTCACGGGATAGAAGCATTTTGCCATCACGGATAGCAGCAAATATATCTTCAATTGCATGGCTAATATCTTCAATGTTTTTAATTCCCAAAAATGATGATGAGCCTTTAATAGTATGGAAATTTCTAAATACTGTATTAATAAGTTCTTGATTACTGGAATCATGTTCAAGTTCAAGCAATACAAATTGCGCACTATCTAAGTGCTCTGTTGCTTCATGATAAAATTGTTGTAAAAGCTTCTGGTCATCCACAAGATGTGAAAAATCTTCCATTGAATAGAATGAAGCTTTTTCTACTTGTTGCAGTGTGTCTTTATCTTCTTCCCCATCTTCTGCATTGGTTTGTGTATCTTTTTGTTCTTCTACAATTTTATCTAACTTAGAAACATTGCGTTTTATTTGTTTCAACAATTTCTTTTTTTCTTCTTCCCCGGCATCATTATATTTATCTATTGCATCCACTATTTTTTCCAATACCTGAATGCATTGCACCTGTATTAATGGTGTGTGGGCTAAGCTTTTAATTATATCAGGAAGAGTGTGTATAACTTCATAGAGTACATCATTACTATATTGATGCACTATACTAATACATTCCTCCTTTATTTCAGCCAATGCTAGGGCATCTCCTTCTTCAAAATTAGATATTAAACTTTTTATATGATCTTTTATCATAATGGCAAACCTCAGTAGAGTTTTATATTATTTATTTCCATTACGTTAACTCAATAAAAGTATTAAATCAAGTAAAAAAAATTTAGTAAATTTTAATTGCAAATTCAAGTATAAGTGCAACATAAAATAAAAAAGCATTTTTCTTTGGTTTTTTTTAATTTTTAAGCCTAAATAAAAGAAAGTGGATAGTGGTATAAAAACAATTTTTGACTTACTAAAATTATCATTTTGTGTGGAACACTATATACCTTACTGTAAACCATCAATGTAATTAAATTCTGTATTCAATTGATTATTTCCTTTCGTTATAGTATATTTATTACCACATAATAAATATTAATTAAGATTTGACAAATAAGTGCCGATAGTTACTATAGATTAAAAGAAGGTGATTACCATGGTTATTGATAAAATAGGGAACATTAAGAATATTGTTGAACCTAAAAACACCAAATCGGTTGGTAAAACCAGATCTACCGGGAAATCTGATTCGGTTGAAATTTCAAGCGAAGCCAAAAAGGCTGCTGAGCAATCTAAAATTGCCCAGGTTATAAAGCAGACACCCGATATACGAGCTGAAAGAGTAAGGGAAATTAAAGAACAGATAGCTAATGGTACGTACGATTTCAATGATGACCGTATAATAGATAAAGTTGCAGAAAAAATTGCTATGCAGCTTTTACGCAAATAAATAAACCCTTTTTAAAGGTTATTATAGATGGCCGGCATAATTGACAAAAAGGCGGAATCAGGATTCCGCTTTTTTATGTCTAAAGCCTATGGACAAACCATGGAAGGCCTGTGGCCGGATCTGTATATCCCAACTGCGGTATATGCACAACCTGATAGTGTAGCACTCCTTCCATCTATAATTAAGCTTTTTGGCTCCCGTATATTATTTATTACCAGTTCAATTGATTTTAACCAGTATAACCACCTTTTTATGCCCATTGCACGAAGCCTGCAAAACAATAACATACCGTTTATAGTATATGATGAAATTCCTGAAAACAATACTGATTATATTGATACTGCGGTGTATTTTGCCCGTAAAACCCATTGCGACCTGGTTATAGGATTTGGCGGCATCAATTCAATCAATGCGGCAAAAGCAGTTGCGCTGTTAACTCCTAACTATTTCTTTGCACATGAACTTTTTAACTATCCTTTTTTACATGAACCAATACCATTTATCAGTATTCCCGTACATCCACTGTTTGGTTTTGATATAACTCCCTGCACAATACTGACTGATATCCATGATGGTATCCATAAAACCTTTTTCCATAATTACATCTTTCCCAAAGCTGTTATCCTTGACCCCGGTATGTCATTTGGCATTGATGAAGTAACATTAGCCAATTACAGCATGGCAACATTAGCTATTGCCACTGAATCGGTTATTTCAAGAAATATCAATAATATTACCAATACACTTTCTTTAAGAACTATAGACCTCATATTTAAAAATTTACCTGCTGCATTGCGCGAAAGTGACAATGAAACTGCGCGACTTAATATCATGATGTCATCACTTATGGCGGGCATTGCTTTCAGCAGTGCACAGCTTTCTGTGACATTAGCATTATCACTGGCACTTTCTTCATTGACACCAATTGATATTGCATCATTAATGGCTGTTATGCTACCACATATTATGGAATATAATTTAACTTCATCTCCTGGTAAATACGTACAGATGTCCAAAGTCATGGATGAGGATGTACGTGATATCACCGTTATTGAAGCTGCAATTAAAGCAGTGGAAGGTGTACGAAAATTAGCACTTGATGTTGATATTCCACAACGTCTATCGCAATTTGATATTAACAAAGGCATTTTTTCCAAAGTGGCCGAAATTACATTGACCTACCCATTCATTCACAATGCACCCCGTGCACTCAACCGCGACGAAGTTGAAACCATCCTTATTGCAGCCTATTAGCCTATGAGTCAGTCTTCACTTAACAATTTACTGCAACGGTTTAAAAATGGGCTTGTTTCTGATGAGGATTTTTTACAACAACTATCGCACATTACAATAGAACAGTTAGGCCACACTACACTGGATCATCACCGTCACACACGGTTAGGTTTTCCTGAAGTCATTTTTTGCCAAAATAAAACTCCCCAACAGGTTGCCGACATTGCCAAGGCGTTAGCCAAACGTAAGACAAGTTTTTTAGGTACACGTGCCACCAGAGAGCACTACAACAAAGTTAAAAAGTATATTAAAAAGGCTCACTATAATGAAGCTGGTAAAATCATTTCTTACCGTGCACAAACGCTTCATCATAAACCACACAAACTTTTAATTATAACTGCTGGCACATCCGATATTCCGGTTGCTGAAGAAGCAAAGGAAACCGCGCACATTATGGGGCTTACTGTTGAAACAATCTATGATATTGGGGTTGCAGGAATACATCGTGTATTTCATAACTGGGGAAATATTTATGATGCCACAGTCATTATTGTTATAGCCGGTATGGAAGGTGCACTACCAAGCGTTATTGGGGGATTAGTGCCCTGCCCTGTTATTGCAGTGCCAACTTCAGTTGGGTATGGTGCTTCATTTGGTGGTGTGGCAGCGCTACTTGGGATGCTCAACTCATGCGCACCGGGGATTAGCGTTGTTAACATTGACAACGGCTTTGGCGCTGTATACTGTGCCTACCGTATTATTCGCAATTTGTAGGATAGTTACATGAAAATACTCTACTGTGATGTGCAATTAGGCGCTTCAGGTGATATGCTTGTTGGCGCATTTCTTGATATGGGGCTTCCTGTTAATGTCCTTACTACCCAGCTCCAATCATTATCAGTAAAAGGTTTTGCGATAGTTCCTGAAAAAGTAAAGCGCTATGGTATACAGGGCACTCAGGCTGGTATTACCGCACGCATTGACACCACTAACCGTAATCTTGCGGCCATAAACGATATTATTGCACACACGACGTGCTCTGACACCGTAAAAAAAAATGCAATGAAGGTTTTTGATACATTAGCCGCTGCTGAAGGCGCAGTACACGGCATTCCAAAGGAAGAGGTTCACTTTCATGAGGTTGGAGCCATTGATAGCATTGTAGATATACTTTCTTTTTGCATTGGCATTGAATATTTTGCAATTGATACACTGTATTACAGCCCATTTGCGCTGGGCACAGGTACTATCAAAACGCACCATGGTACTTTGCCGTTACCTGCCCCGGCAACCGTTAAGCTTACCGTTGGCAAAAAGGTTATGTTTACCGGACTGGAAGGGGAACTTACTACACCAACGGCTGCTGCCATCCTAGTAACGCTTGGCACACAACTTTCACATTTTGGAGGTACTGTAGCAAATGTGGGTATTGGGTTTGGCACCCGTGATTATGGTTTTCCCAGTTATACCAGAGCTTTGCTTATTGATGATAACTCTTTTGAATATGAAGTTCTGAGTGTACTGGAATGCACCATTGACGACATGAATCCTGAAATATATCCCCATGTGGCTGAGTTACTGTTTGAGGCGGGTGCACGGGACGTGTATATGCAGCAGGTTATAGCAAAAAAAGGGCGTCCCGGGGTGGTTGTTTCGGTACTCTGCCCTCTAGATGTAGTTAATCAATGTACACAGATTCTTTTACGGCAAACAACCACCCTGGGGGTCAGAGCATATACCGTCAACCGCTATTCGCTACCACGGGAGTTTGCAACCGTTACCCTGTACGGAGAAGAGATACATATAAAGCAAAGTTACCGTTATCAGGAACTATCGCCAAAACCTGAATTTGAGGATTGTAAAAAAGTAGCAGTAAAAACAGGAAAACCTTTATATGTAATAATGGAAGAGGCTCTAAAGGAATACTACAAACAGAAGAAATTATAGCTGCTTCAATTCCTCAGAAGAGAAAATCTGGTCAATATCAAGAATAATGACAAACTTGTTTTCAACCTTCCCAATACCAATGATAAATTTGCCCGATATACCTTTCACAATTGGCGGGGGCGGTTCAATATCTTTGTGTTCCAGTTTGATTACATGACTTACCTGGTCTATTGCTAGCCCTATACGCTTGCCTTTTATATCAACAACTATTGCCCGTTTATTTTTTGCACCCTTTTCGGAAATACCAAAGCGCACACCTAAATCAATAATTGGTATAACCTTGCCCCGTAAATCAATGACCCCCATAATATAATCCGCCGATTTTGGGAGTGGTGTAACTGCTGGCAGTTTAAGGATTTCCTGTACTTTTAAAATTTCAATGCCATATTCTTCCTTACCAATATTGAAGCATACTATCTGCATGCTGCTTAGTGCTGTATCTTTAGTCTGGGTTTTCATACTGAAATCCTTATTTCAAATTTACTATATTATCACAATAGTAGTAATAGTAATGCTATTTTTCAAGTTAAAATTTTTATTTTTTGGCGATAGTTACTGTTATAAAGACTTTATTTTCAGCAATAATTCCTTAAAAAATTTTTATAATGAATATAGTTACACCGGGGGTGTCCCAAAACAATTCGTGGAGTTCTCAATGACGCGGGTGCAAAGTCATTGCGAGCGTAGCGAAGCAATCTCAATGCCGCAGAAGACAAGATTGCTTCGTCACTTCGTTCCTCGCAATGACAGTATGGCAAAAGTTATTGCAGAAGATGTCTTTTGAGACAACTCCGGTGTATACTATTTTATATTTTATTCAAATTTCCACATTTAGGAATAATTAGTGCTTTATTTTATTAATTTTAAATATGATTGATGCAACTGGTCAATTGCTATCTTCCCTTCTTCTACATATCCTTTTAAATTGGCAGGAAGTAAACCGTTTTTAATATATATGTAGCCTGCAAACATGATAAACAGCAAAGCAATAATTACAACAAGCTTTAATACCTGCTTTATGAGTATATAGATAAGAATAATAAAGCTAATGGCTGCTATTATTGTTAATAATAATCCTGTATTCATGATTTAGTATCCACTTTTATGGTACCTTTACGCTTTTTTCGGAATGCTAAAGAACTCACTATCATACCGGACACCAATCCAATTATTAAAGTAGCAAAAAGCATTACAATAAATGGCAGGGTAATATTCCACGTAAGAATAGTTAATGAAACCGGTTGGGTATTTTGCAAAATTATTATCACAAACAAAAGAAGAATAATTGATATGCTTATTACTTTTGCGTGCATATATTTTACCTTAAATATTAATAGTAGTGATTACCTAATTCTTAACGCACACAACACATTATTGTATGGCATTTAAAAAGTTGTGTATATGTAGACAATAGCTTATCTTTCCATAAAGATAAAAATTAATAAGAGCATATTTGCTACTATTGTTACAATTCAATATAGTAATATAGCAATAGTAAAATATGTCAAGCAAAGTATAGTAGTGATGTATATACGTAACACTTTACTTTTTTATTGCTAAGTATTGATAATTTCTGTTTTTTAAACTGTAAATTTAACCATTAATTCTATGATAATAGAGATATTATACTCTTTGCAAACTTCCTTTAAAAATTTGGTATGATCAAGTATAAAGGGGTATTACCTCTACGGGTTTATTGTTAATAGATACATACAATGTTAACAGTATCAAAACCTGATATAAATAATCAATTTTTTCATCCTAACTACACATAAACTTCATAAAATCTTTACACATTTATGCCATTTTACACGTGAAATTTCAAGATTGAGAAACGATAAGAGGAACAATGAGTTTTAAAAGTACATTTAATGAACAAATCATTTCCATGCTGCACATTTTTGTAAACGAACAAAAGAAACGTTTCCCTTCTAATGAAGTGTTAACGATTGACCTGCACTGCCATGATCACAACAGCAATATTCCCGACGAACAGTTAGGAAGAATATTAGGAATTCCTGAAACGTGGCTGCCAACTGATAATTTGCTTACAACTCTTAAGAACCACGGTTGCGATACATTTACAATAACAAATCACAATAATGCCCACTCATGTTATGAGCTTTTAGATAAGGGACATGATGTGCTTGTTGGTGCTGAGTTTAGTTGTACCGTACCCGATTATAAGATTGGCATCCATGTTCTTACGTATGGGTTTACACCTGAGCAGGAAATTAAGTTGAATAAATACCGTAATGATATATATAAATTTTTAGATTACACACTTGATCATGACCTTCCAACCATATGGGCACATCCATTGTATCACTACAAATCAAAGGGTATTCCACCTATGGAATTCTTTGACAAGATGGCTCTTCTCTTTGAACGATTTGAAGTCATCAATGGCCAGCGCGATAGCTGGCAGAATATGCTGGTAAAGCAATGGATTGAATCATTAACGCCCGATAAATTAGAAGAGCTATCGCACAAATTCAAAATAAAACCCGATAGATTTTGCAAAAGATCCTATGACAAGTATATGTCTGGTGGTTCCGATAGTCACATGGGAATATTCACTGGCTTAACGGGAACCTATCTGCACATCCCTGATTTAACCGAAAGATTGAAAACTGAAAAGCGTTCGGCACTGGCACTTGAAGCCATAAAAAAAGGTGCAATGGCTCCTTTTGGTACACACAATGACAGTGAAAAGATGGCAATTTCTTTCATTGATTATTTTTGCCAGATAGGCTTGAATATGAAAGATCCTGGTCTTCCCCATATTCTGTTACACAAAGGTGACGTCAAAGACAAACTGACTGCGCTAGCAATAACCAATGCATTCCATGAATTAAAGCGGCATAAAACTACTTTAAACTTTTTAGAGCTTTTTCACAATTCATTAATTGGGAAAACATTTTCCAAAACAAAACGATTCTATGTAAGCAAAGATTATAAAAGGGTTTTTGATATTGCCTACAAACTATCACGATATACAAAAACCAGGAAAAAAGATGATGTGACATTCTATACACAATCAATATATGGAATATATAAAGAGCTTGTGCAACTGCTTTTGAAGCGTTCTGACAAGCATATAAACGAATTGCTAAACAATGACCAATTTAAATTAAAAGAATTTGAATCATTCTTTAAAAATATTGAAATCCCAAGCCATTTTAGAAAATATATTGAAGGTAATGAAAAATCTAATGGTAATGGTTCAGTCAAAGTTAACCTACCAAAACTTTTTGACGAGTTATCATTCCCGTTTTTAGGATCAGCTGTGATTGCTGCAGCCTTCTTTACCAGTGCGCGCGTAATGTATAAAGCACGACCTTTGCTTTATGAATTTGCAAAAGAACACAATACCCTCAAACATCCGGAACGCACATTATGGCTCACTGATACATTTACCGATTCCAATGGTGTTGCAATGGTATTGCAATCCATGCTTAAGGAAATTCAAACACGTGATCTACCCATTGATATCATTACTATCAGCAGTACACTTGAATCACAGGATCACTTAATTGTTATCAGGCCACTGAAAGAATTTACCCTTCCATTTTATGAACAGCAACCATTGCGTATCCCCGATATTCTTGAAATCCACAATATCTTCAAACAAGGGGAATACAGTAGAATTATTGCTTCAACCGAAGGACCAATGGGATTAGCTGCACTGTGGTTAAAATATGCATATTCCGTTCCTGCATTTTTCTATGTGCACACTGACTGGATGATGTTTGCAGAACAAACATTAAAGTTAACCGATGAAAACTTACATAATTTCAGGCGTCTGTTGCGGACCTTTTACAAAGGATTTGATGGATTGTTTGTTCTTAATAACGAACACCGCAAATGGCTAACAGGCAAAGACATGGGCTTTAACCCATCACAGGTATTTTTAACTGCACACTGGGTTGAAGAAATTTTCAAACCCCATACGATAAAAAAAGATGAAATTTTTGGAGTGAATAACACAACGCCTATAATACTTTTTACAGGAAGACTATCAGAAGAAAAAGGTGTTATGGATATTCCAAAAATCATGGAGATAGTTAAGCAAAAACATCCTGAGGCAAAAGTGGTTTTTGCCGGTATTGGACCAAAAGAACAAGAATTAAAACAGCTTTTGCCTGATGCAATCTTTTTAGGATGGATACAGCATGATACTTTACCCAGGATATACTCAGCAGCAGATGTTTTGGTTTTGCCATCACGATTTGATACATTTGGATGTGTTGTGCTTGAAGCATTATCGTGCGGACTGCCTGTACTAGCTTACAACACAAAAGGGCCCAGGGATATTATTAACAACGGTTTAAATGGATATCTGGTCAAAAATGAGATTGAAATGGGCCAAAAGATCACAGAACTTTTGGATAATCCTCTGCTTATGAACCTCTTCAAAAATCAAGCATTACTCCGTGCCCATGAATTCAGCCCTGATGCAATTATTAAGCAATTCATCAATGACCTTAACACAGCAGCATAGTCAACATCATATATGGTGGAAGCACGGGGTACTATATCACATCTATCCCCGCAGTTTCTATGATGCAAATGATGATGGCATAGGTGATTTGCGCGGTATCATTGAAAAATTTGATTATCTTGTTAACCTGGGTATTGATGCTATATGGCTTTCGCCTATTTATGCTTCACCAATGTATGACTGTGGTTATGATATAAGTGATTATTACAACATTGATCCATGTTTTGGTACATTGGATGATTTTAAAACATTATTGGCGATAGCTCATAGTAATAACATAAAGATTATAATGGACATGGTGTTAAACCATACATCACACCTGCATCCATGGTTTATTGAATCATCCTCATCACGCGATAATCCCAAACGCAATTGGTATGTGTGGCAAGACCATGTAAATAGGAAAGCACCAAACAACTGGAAATCAGCATATTTGTCAAGTGCATGGGAATGGCATGAGCCCACACAACAATTTTATTTACATTCATTTCTTAAAGAACAACCCGATCTTAACTGGCATAATCCTGAAGTTAAACAGGCAATGTTTGATGTGTTACGGTACTGGCTTGATATGGGAGTTGACGGATTTAGATTGGATGTGATTAATTACTGCTATAAAGATAAGCGTCTGCGAAACAACCCTTTCTCGTTTAACCCGTTCAATGAACAGATAGAAAAATATAATAGAAATAGGCCTGAAAATTATACACTGGTACAAGAAATACGGCAACTGGTTGATTTATACCATGATAGAATGGTCGTTGGTGAAGTATTTTGCTATCCACCAGGTAATCCGGAATTATCCGCAAGCTATCTTTGTAATGGCAAAGGTTTGAATTTAGCTTTTGATTTTTCACTACTATATCAGCCTTTTGAGGCACACAAAATTTACAAGTCTATCAAACACTGGTTCAACGTCATACCTGAAAATTGCTGGCCTTGTAATGTATTATCAAATCATGATCAACCACGATATGCTGATAAACATAACAGCGACAACATTGACGCAGTTCAACGTTTGCTATTATTAATGCTTCTGACATTACGCGGAACTCCATTCATTTACTATGGCGAAGAAATTGGCATGAAAAATTGCTCTATTCCACTTCGCCATATTAAGGATCCTGCAGGGAAAAGGTTCTGGCCTATATACACGGGAAGAGATTGTTCGCGTACTCCTATGCAGTGGTCAGATGAAGCTAATGCTGGTTTCAGCAAAAGTTGCAGCTGGCTTCCCATTGACAGTAACTATCGCACAATAAATGTAAAAAACCAAAGTAAAGACCGGTATTCCCTGCTATCTTTTTTTAAAGATTTAATACAATTGCGAAAAAAACATCCTGCACTTACTCATGGAACCTGGGAACCTATTGTAAAAGGGAAAAATGGCATTTTAGCATATATACGCAAAATTGATCCTGAAACTTTATGCATTATACTAAACTTTAATGATAGCACCAGCTTTTTACATTACCCCTACGAAGCACAATGGAAAGTACTATATTCAACTCATCGAAGCAGATTTGAGCATTTTGCCGACCTACGTTTTCAGTGTTATCCTTATGAAGCAACTATTTTAAAGAAGATAGGAAACCTGTAATGATTCACACTTTCTTCACTGTATCTTTATTCAATTTTTAATAAGTTTGAGATTAATACTAAGTACAGTAATGAGTAAATAAAGTGTTTTCTTAAATGGAGTTTAGCATGATTAAAAGATTAAAATTATTAAAGAAATTGTTTCTCTATTTTTCTTCTGGCCAAATGGCACAATTTTCTATAACACGGATACCATTATGGATTATCATAGTTAGTTTATTGTTGGTAGTTCTGGTGGGGGTAAGTGGTATTTTAAATCTACATTATCTAAACATGTCTCATCAGGAAATTGAAAAAATTAACGAAATAATAACTTTAGCACAAACTACACAAATAGATTTTGGAAATCAACTGGCAATAGTGCATGCTATATTATTTGAAAACGATAATGAAGAATATAGAAAATATTTCCATAAATTTTCTTATCAATATACTGTTGTGCAAAATGAACTTTTCAATTTAAAATTGATGCTCGATGACTATCCTGCAATAAAACAAGATATTGAACAAACAATGCAATATCATAAACAATTTTCTGAATTACTCATTGATGAAATAACGCAATATAAAGAAGGAATGCTATCCGCAAGTGATGTGTATTCAATAATAAAGGGGAAGGACAAGTTAGCCATTGATACATTGTCAAAAGTATGCAATGATATCAATACCATTGCCAGCAACAAAATCATCAGAACGAAAAACAGATATTTTACTTTTTCTATTATTTCAATTATAGGTATTTGCATTACATCTATAATTTTAGTAGTAACGATATTATTCATAATAAAGGCCGAAAAACGGTTTCTATTTTCCATTGGAAAGCAGCTTTCATCATTTTTACCTTCACAATTAGTCCAACTAATACTTACACAAAAGAAACAGGAAATTTTCCCAATACAAAAAAAATTTTTAACGGTATGTTTTAGCGATATTCAGGGATTTACTAAACTTACCGACACTATTGAAGCTGATATTGCAGCGGAAATACTTAATGAATATCTTACTGAGATGACGAAAATTGCACTCAAGTGGAATGCAACTGTGGATAAATTCCTTGGGGATGGAATTATGATTCTATTTGGTGCTCCTATCCCAATGACTCCGGCCTTACAAGCAGAAAACTCACT
>JBFLZD010000012.1 GCA_040756435.1 Spirochaetota bacterium
GAAAATTCCTGCATGAAAATGAGTAGTAAATGGGATTTTTTAATTTTTTTCAGTATCAAGTACTTAAAATAAAAAAAAAGGCCGTCCCATAGTTTGTTTTGAGACGGCCCCTATATTCATTATGAAAATTTTTAAGGAATTATTACTGAAAAAGTTTAGTACCTTTGTCACAGAATATTGTAGCCTTTTATTATGAACAGTATTTAAAGGTATTCAATAAAAAAACTAATTTTTATAGTAATGTCCATCATTTTTGTTAGTAGAAATTTGCAGTTTGACAACAATTTTGTAATTTATAACCGCAAGGCAAGGAAGCTGTTTCCTGAGCGAATATAAACTGTTTTAGGTGTTACTGACAGTATTTCAGTATTTCTGGTAGGTAACGTATACGACCATAATACTTCACCGCTATCAGAAATTTGATAAAAAACATTCTCAGCTATACAGACAATTCCCTTTGAGGTATATTGTAATGAATGTATTTCTTTGCCGGGATTTATACGCCACTCTAACGTTCCGTTAGTTGTGATTTTACCTAATGTACCCTTAGCGGTTGCAAATACTATCCCTTGAGGATGTTCTACTGCTGCCACTATCTCACTGTCGTCATGTCTCCATATAATTTCATCCCGTAAAAGATGAATTTTTTGGATAGAAGCAGGTGTTACTATATATATTTCAGGGTAACGGGCAAAAATACCATTATCCAGAACCTTCCCAATATGTTTCCTGTAAATGCTGACACCTAACACAATATCTATTGCATACAGATATCCATCAGCAGTTACGACACATACCATCTGACCAAATGAAATGGGCCTTGAAACAATTGGAGCATTGCAATCAACCCTGTGCAGTATCTTGCCATTTTTACTAATAAAATACAGTAAGCCTTTTGTGGTTGGAATTACCAGTTTATCACGTATCTGGACAATACTATCGCCAATACTATTCCCTTCAATTTCTATGGCCCATTTACTGTTGCCTTTTGTATCAAGAGCCTGCAACATTTTACTCTGAAAAATAATAAAATCATCCCATATATATGGTTTAGATAATGGATAAAAATCCTGCGTCCATTTTATAAGATTATTCTCACAATAATAGATGCTGTTATTTGTTGTTACAACTACAGCATTCCTGAATGGCGTGATAGAAACAATAGGATAAAGATCATTAATACTGGAAGGTTTTTCCTCATCAATGACAACTTCACTCACATCCTGATTAAGCGCATGAAGGACGTTTATCGCTTTTTCATCTGCTACGGATACAGGAATCGATTCCTGAATTGCTTCATCCAGTGATACCTTTTTTTCTCTAATAGCTTTTTGTATGGTTCTCAGTGTACGGGTATCGATAACACAGGATTTTCCTCCATCAACCACAACACCTGTAATATCTTCCTGTTGGCTATCCTGTAAGCGTGGCGATAGAATCACCTTGCCATCAAGCACAACCAGTTTGGTTGACTGGCTATCGGATTTTACCAGAAAAGAAGTTCCGCGAATACCTGCAACTGCAGTTTTTGTTTTTACTAAAACACTATCTCCTTTTTGCAATTTCTGCACTGTTGCATAAAGTATACCTTTATCCATTGAAGTAGCAAGCGATAGCACCTGTTTTTGTTGCAGAGAATCAAGTGAAACTTTAGAATTTGCGTCAATATGTAATGTTGCTGAGCCAATCTCTATTACCGCCATTGAGCTTTTATCACATACAATAATATCAGATTGCAACACTTCCATACCGTTGGTAAGATGAATATTTTCCTTACCCCTTTGTATCATAACATTGCCAACAACAGCTTTACATAGTGCATGCGATTGAGCAGGTTTTTCCATAAAGCGGTTAAAAAGTACAATACCAAATATAACAATAGCAGCTACTCCTGCCGCAACAACTGAAAGTATCTGTTTTGAATATGATTTTGATGTTCTTGACTGTTCAATGATATCGTTATACGTACCTGTGTCACGCAAGGCAGGTAATGATGATTGCCAGTTATGCAGTAATGTAAACAAAGCATCTGCCGAATCACCGGCATACCCGGCTATTTCTGAATACAGTTCTTTATCATCAGCCCATCTATTCATAACAATCCTATAATCACAGTATATCTCTCTTTCAACACCCAGTTATACATGAAATGTTATATGGCTCCCCTTTTTTTAAGAAAGTCCGTGATATACATGATAGCTCTTTCCATACGCCATTTTGCAGTGCGTTCTGAAATATTTAAAATTGTTGCAATATCACTATATTGCAATTGCTGCCCAAACCGTAACAGGAATACTTCCCTAAATTTATCAGTTAATGTATCAACAGCTAAAGAAAACTCTTGAGCCAATTCATTATCAATGATATGTTCTTCAGGTGTTTTTACCCCTTCTGCCTGTATCAGACGCTGTTCTTCCCTTTCAATCATGGTATCAGTTTTACGTACTTTATACCTGTGATTCTTGGCACAATTAATTGCAATCTTATAGATCCATGAAGAAAATGTGCGCGTAATATCAAACTTATGCAAATGCCTGTAAGCTCTTATAAATACATCGTGCATAAGATCTATTGCGTCTTCCTCATTGTAAACATAGCTATATAACAGCTTAAAAATACGTTCAGAATAACGCTGGTAAAGCTCTTCAAATGCCTGGTCATTGCCATCAATCACACACTTAACCAATTCTTCATCTGTCAGAGCTTTAAAAGTTTGACTCATTGTTATTAGTATATATCACTGGAATGTAGTAAAAGTGCAATGCAGGTAAAATTTTTTTTGGATATTTATTATTTCATTCATACTATCTATTTATAGATGCTGACGGGGTTTCCCGGATATACTGAAAACATCTCCAATCAACCCCTCGTCAAGCATTGAAATGAGCATATTGGTTTTTTCACGGATTTCATCAGTTGCCATATACTCAGATTCTTTAATCTGAAAGAGTTCGTCCGCAATATTTAGCGCAGCAAGGATTGCAATCTGCAGTGGGCTTGCATTTGTTATGTTGTTTGCAACATCATCCATTTTTGCGTTAACAAAATCAGCAACTCTTGCTATATAATCAGCTGATGCATCTCCTTCGATTGTATAAACCTGCCCCAGTATGGTTACTTTTACCTTATTGGGATTATGCACACCTGATATCATTTTTCATCATCCTCAATAATTATAAAATCTTCATCATCAGAAATTTTGTCTTTTGATTCTTTCTTTTCCGTTGTTTCTTCATCAATGATTATCAAATCCCCATCAACATCATCAATAACTATCTCTTCATCTGTATCATCCAGTAATACGATTTCATCTTCTTCTGTTGGGAGGGTTTCAACTTCCACATCACCCTTTGAGCCTTGCGTATCATCAATAATGATAATATCCTCTTCTTCTGGTTTCTCTTCCAGAAATTCCTCTACAGGTTTTGGTTCAGGGCGTTGTGGTTTTGGTTGCTCTGGCTGCGGCTCTGGTTTTGCGTCAAATGCAGGAGCTTTACCCGATTTTAATGTATCAAGTTTACCCAGCATTTCAATAATCTTCTTTTCCAGCACTTCCTCGCGCTGCTTAATCTGATAAAGCTCATTGGTAGCATTCTCTATCTCCTTTTTAAGCCGTGCTATTTCCTGCTCCTTTTCTTCTAAGCTCAGACGCGCTTCTTCAGCCTGTACTTTTAGCGATTCATTATCTGATTCTAACTTGGCATTTTCGGCTCTAAGATCTCCAATAAGCTGTAATGCTTTTATAATCCTGCTTTCAAGCTCCTCTAATTGCTGCATTGTAATCATGAGAAAATCCTCCCGAATTAATCATTTTATAAAAGTTTTACTGTATTAAATGTCGGCACAAAAAAAACATCAATAAACTAAAATATTATACCATTCATCTAAAAAAAAAATCAGCATACTTTTAAAAATACTCAATAACTCTGGCAACCGTTTACATTGACTGACAAACAATGTACCAGGTTACCCTTTACATCAGTAACAATAAAGTATAATCATCACAGTATAAAATCAAGAGAATTTTTTTAATTTTTATTATAAAAAATTACCATACCGATGCTACCTCTATCCCAATTGCATAACGCAGGGAATAATTATAATCTTGCAATGCATTGTATACTAATCCAGAACCAATGTATGTTTTTTCACTAAAAAAATACCGGACACCTAAAGAAATAACCAGAAAGAGTGTATCATTATATCCTTTATACAAAACAGGCAATCCATGCTCTCCATATACAGAGCTGTTATTAATCCTATCTCCTACACAAAAGGATACATACGGTATCACAGGGTATATCTCATAAACAAAAGTTAAAGAAAAAGAGCCTATATCATCTGATAATTTTTTGTAATAAAGCATACTATCTTTTTTCCATGGGTTTAAACCAAATAAGCTGCTCCAGGTACTTGAACGAGTTACATTAAACGTAAGCCCTTCAAATACCGATTCACCAGGTTCGGGTATAAATGTATAACAGCCGGAAAATAGTAGAGTCATTGCATGTTTATTATATGCAGCCACAAAATGTAATGAAAATGTTGTAAATCCTAACTCGGTAGGAAAGGTTTTTTCATTAAAATATGCATCGGGAGCGGTTGGTAATCCCAATTCAATGAGCATACCTGATGCCACAGTATTCCATAACAGCCCAAAACTGTGCCAGATACCAATTGCGCAATCTCCTATGGTATTGTTCGATAGTTCATGCAGAGTGGGCTGTAACAGTGAAGCAGAAAACCTGATATCAGTCCCGGGCACTATGCCTGTTTGCATGTGCATGGTTTCTTTGCTATATGTTGATTTTGTTTGAATTACATCTATACCTAAATACCCTTCAATTGAACCCTCATCAACAGTATACATTGAAGGTGTTAATGGCCTGCCGGTAGCCTGGTTATTGGAGATAGTTACCATAAAAACAAAAAGCGCCACAATAATGGCGCTTGTAATTTCTTGTTTGAATAGCATAATCAATTACATTACTATGCAGCTTTGTTGGTTACCTTTTCAACAATTGCTTTGAAAGCATTGGTATCGCTAACTGCAAGTTCAGCCAGCATTTTACGATCAATAAGGATATTGGCTTTCTTCATACCGTCAATGAGGCGGCTGTATGAAATACCATAAAGCCGTGCAGCGGCATTAATGCGCATAATCCATAATGCCCTGAAATCTCGCTTTTTACGCCTTCTATCCTTATACGAATTCTGCAACTTTTTTCTGCGGGCATCTTTTGCAGTTCGCCACAGGTTTTTACGTGCACCGTAAAAACCTTTAACATCTTTCAATATCTTTTCTCGTCTTTTATGATGAACCTTACCTGTTGTTGCTCGTGGCATAATGTGTACCTCACTGTATTATGAATATGGCAGTAATCGCGCAAAACGCTTTGCATCTGAATCAGATACATATGAAGCCTTTCTCAACGCACGTTTGCGCTTTGGGCTTTTTGATTCCAATAGATGGCTTTTCCATCCTTTTGCACGTTTTATCTTGCCAGTAGCTGTCACTTTAAAACGCTTCTTTGCTCCACTGCTGGTTTTTAACTTGGGCATCGTATACCTCTCTTCACTTATTGGTTATTGTGCTCCTGAATCCGCTTCTTCTGTGCAGCTGACATTGGAGCCATTATCATGGTTATATTTCTGCCTTCTTTTGAAGGATTAGTTTCTACTAACGCTACATCTTCTAAAGCCTGTTTCACATCTTCCAACACCTTGAATCCCAAATCGCTATGCACCACTTCCCTTCCTCTGAACATGACAGTGAATTTTACCTTATTGCCTTCCTCAATGAATTCACGTGCGTGGCGCACCTTATGTTGAAAATCATGTATATCAATAGAAGGTCTAAATTTAATCTCTTTTACCTGAATGACCTTCTGTTTCTTTTTGGCTTCTTTGGCTTTTTTGATTTGCTCAAATTTGAATTTGCTGTAATCTATGATTTTCACAACTGGTGGATCCTGATTGGGCGATATTTCAACTAAATCCAGCCCTTTATCCTGCGCTTTCTGTAATGCTTCCTGTAATGGAATTACCTGTGGCCCACCATCTTCGCCAACTAAACGAACCATAGAGGCTCGTATCTCCTCATTTACCCTGAAACGCTTGGTATCAACCCGGTCTATGTTACCCTCCTTACACTTTTTCTATACACAAAATTTATAAACTAATTGATATACTATATACCGTAGTATAGGAAATATTTCAACGAAAAAATTTTCCACATCTTATCACTGTTATATATTAATCAACAACAATTTGTACAAAAACACAAAAAATATTATCTTATGCACTGCACCCTTAGGTTACTAAAAGTAGGGTGAATGAACACATCTTCATATTCTGATCACAAGATTACACACACCTATTGTTTATCAGCTATCTGCCTCTGAATGAATGTAATAAAATCTTCCGTTTTCATTGTTTCAGGCTTCTGCTCGCCTCGTTTACGCACAGCAATAGTATTTTCCTGCATTTCCCTGCCACCAATAACACCTATATAGGGAACTTTCTGTTCAATAGCATCACGTATCTTATATTTTATTGTCTCATCACGCAGATCAGTTTTAGCCCGTATTCCCTGCAAGAGCAGTTTCTTGGCCAGATCTCTTGTATAATCAGCCTGTTCAGGCCCCACATTGACCAGGATTACCTGTACTGGCGACAACCATACAGGAAACCTCCCGGCATAATGTTCGGTTAAAATGCCTATGAAGCGCTCCATTGATCCTAACAGTGCCCTGTGTATCATGTACGGCCGGTGCTTCTGTGCATCGCTACCAATATAGTAAAGGTCAAACCGATCAGGAAGATTGAAATCAAACTGTATGGTGGTCATCTGCCATTCACGGCCCAATGCATCTTTTACTTTAAGGTCAATTTTTGGCCCATAGAATGCTCCACCACCTTCATCAACTTCTATATCCAGCTTTTCAGCCTCTACAGCTTTTTTTAACGATTCCTGTGCATCTATCCATCGGCTACTATCGCCCACTGATTTTTCAGGTTTTGTTGCTAAATATGCTTTGATATTGGAAAATCCCAACACCTTCCACATATACAGTGAAAAACGTAACACCTCGCGTACTTCATCTTCCATTTGTTCAGGAGTACAGAAGATATGCGCATCATCCTGCGTAAACCCGCGCACGCGCAGCAATCCGTGCAACACGCCCGACTTTTCATACCGGTACACTGTGCCAAGCTCTGCCCACCGCAGCGGCAGATCCCTGTAGGAGTGCAGGCTGGTTTGATAAATCTTGATATGGAAGGGACAGTTCATTGGTTTTATATAGTAGTCATTGCCATCAATATCCATGGGCGAATACATATTTTCTTTGTAGAAATCTAAATGCCCTGATGTTTCCCACAATGTTGCACGCCCAATATGTGGTGTATATAATATCTCATAGCCATTTTTAAAGTGCTCGTCACGCCACCACTGTTCTAAGATTGCCCTTAGCCTTCCACCCTTTGGATGCCAGTAAATAAGACCACCGCCTGCATCCTCGTGAATGCTGAATAAATCTAACTCCTTACCTAATATCCTGTGATCGCGCTTTTTTATTTCCTCTAAGAAAGCTAAGTGCTCTTTAAGCATCTTTTCATCAGGAAAAGCAACACCATAAATGCGCTGCAGCATCTTGTTTTTTTCATCACCACGCCAGTAGGCACCAGCAATACTTAAAAGCTTAAACGCTTTGATGTAGCCGGTACTGGGAAGATGCGGTCCACGGCATAGATCAACAAAATCGCCCTGTTCATATAATGAAACAATTTCGTCCGATAGTTCCTGTAACAGTTCAACTTTATAGATTTCACCTAACGTTGAAAATAAATCTATGGCATCCTTTCGCGATAATTCTTTGCGGATAATGGGTATATCCTCAGTAACTATCTGCTTCATTACCTCTTCTATTTTTTCTAAATCTTCCTGGGTAAAACCGCCGGGTTTATCAAAATCATAGTAAAAACCCGTGTCGATAGCAGGACCAATAGATACCTTCACTTCAGGGAAAAGCCGTTTTACTGCCTGAGCCATAAGGTGCGATGCAGAATGCCAGAACACATCCCTTCCTTCAGGGCTATCAAATGAAACAAGCTCAACCTGTGTGGTGCCGCTTACAGGCGTTCGGAGATCTTTCAGTGCCCCGTTTATTCTGGCTGCAACAGGTTTACTCTTTCCATTAAGCTGGGCAACAACGTCAAGCAGCGTTTTGCCATCCTGTATTTCCAGTGTTTTCCCGTTTTGTAACTGTACCGTTGCCATTTTTAAAAGCCTTTATAATAAAAAATTGGGCGATACTGGAGTTGAACCAGTGACCTCCTGCGTGTCGAGCAGGCGCTCTAACCAGGCTGAGCTAATCGCCCATAAAAAATAGTAATTACTTTTAAGGATGCAATGTAAATACGAAAGAGCTTGTTACCTGTCAAGACTTTTTCATAAATTCACGCTGTAGTGACAGTATAGCACACAATCCAAAAACCACACACCAAATATTAATAAATGCGTTGAGCACTCCATCCATTACTGTGATTGTGTACATGCCATTCTGCCAGTTGAACGCCATATCAAGTAACCCTAAAAATATCAATCCACCACTTGCCGGTAAAAGTAGTACCAGTGAGGCTACCCCTTTTTTTATTGCTAGCATGCCACCTATAATTAACGATATGGCCAATACTGTATCAGGCACGGGGAAGGAATGTTCATAGGCAAAATAGCATGCTGGCGGATTTTCCGGAGCAAGCCCTACCGTGAAAAAGGCAATCCAGAATAAAAGGATCCCTATCCCGGTAACTATCGCCAAATATGCTGTTGTTTTTAATGACATAAAACCTCCTGTTATTATTTTTTACCCTTTTTCTTTTGCACCTTTTTTATTTGACTATCCATTACTGCTTCAACAAGCCACGGAGCATACCGTTTAGCAATCCAGGTAAATTTACTATCACCGTTTGCAAGGATAATAAATTTTTTCTTTTTCATGCCTTTAAGCAAGGCCTGTGCCACTTCATCGGGTGTCATAAGCTTTGCCGATTTAGATATTTCTTTGGTTTCATCAGGCTTTGTTTTATTTTCAACTTCAAAGCCAGGAGTGTCGGTGTCAGGGGGACAGAGCACCGATACGGTAATGTTATATGGCTTTAATTCACTGCGCAATACCTCTGAAAAACCTACAATAGCAAATTTTGATGCGCTATAATCGGCATATCCAAACACACCCACAAGCCCTGCTACCGATGAGGTATTAACGATATATCCTCCTTTTTGTTTCATGTGCGGCACCATAAATGAACAGGTATTCCATATTCCAAAGAGATTTATTTTCATGGTTTCTTCAAACTGCTTATAGCTTATATCTTCAAAATACTTTGGATAGGCCCTGCCAGCACAATTGATGAGAATATCACATGAGTCAAACTGACGTAAAGCCTGCGTAAAAACTTTTTTAACCTGTGCATTGTCTGCAACATCGCACTGATACCAGGCAAAGCGCTGTCCATGGCGCTTTTTTGCCTGTTCAATTTGTTTCATTGCTTCTTCAAGGCGCACACGGTTGCGGGCAAAGATAGCAATATTGGCTCCCTGCCCTGAAAGAAGCTTGGCTACTGAAAGGCCTATACCACTTGAGCCGCCTGTGATAAAGACTGTTTTACCTGCAAAATTTTCCATAGTAACTATCTCCTCTGAAAATATGATTTTATAAATGTCATTACGAACTAGATCAGGAATTACAATACCGTCATTCCGAACTGGATTCGGAATCTCTCATTGATTTGAGTTCCTGAATCAAGTTCAGGATGACTTTGCATATATTTTATTTTCATCACGTTTGATCTTTTGTGCCATAATCATGAGAAACGTTTTACTTTGTCTTCAATGATTCAAGGTCAAGGCTTTTCAGCCACTGCATGGTGCGCGTAAAGCCTTCCTGAAAAGAGATTTTTGGTACCCAGCCCAACTCCCGTTTTGCCTTATCAATGCTGAATTGCAGGCGCGACCCTAAATTTTTTACGGTATACGTGGTGAGTAGAGGACGCTTTTCTATAGCAAATAATTTCCATAACGATTCCATGACCACAGCTGCCATATATGCTGTCCAGTAGGGTATATGGGTTTTGATGGGTTTAACACCTAAAGCATTGGCAATACCTTCGCAAAATTTTTGCAACGTAACGCTTTCTCCATCATGCACCAGATAGCCATTACCAATAGCGCGTTTATCAACGGCAATCAACAATAGTAAATCTACAAGATTTTCAACATAGGTTGGCCACACCAGTACATCTTTGCGCCAGAAGATAAGCTCGCGTTTGATAATGGCATCCGCTAAAAGCGGCACAAATGTCTGGTCACCAGGTCCATACACCCAACAAGGGTATACCATGGTTACGGGGAGCTTTTTTTCACGATGGTAGCGCCACATCACTTCTTCGGCTTTGATTTTATAATCAGGATAGGGTTCCCCCCAGGGTTCAAGCGGGAAGGATTCATCCATAACCACATCTTCTCGCAGGCCAAATACATCATTGGTGGAAATATCAACAAGGCGCTTAACCTTTGCCCATACTGCAGCTTCACAAACATTCTTTGCTCCACCTACGGTAACCTCTTCAAAAAGCTTTTGCGGTGCCCAGTCAGTCACCACAGCAGCACAGTTAAATACCACATCGCAACCGTTTACTGCTTTTTTAACAGATTCAAGATCCCTGATATCACCCTGCACAACCTCTACTTTATTCTTTTTTAGTTCCGGAATTTTGGGGTCGTTGGGTAATACCAGTGTCTTTACTGAATGCTTTTTTGCCAGCAATGCTTTAACTAAATTTCCTCCAATAAAACCAGTTGCACCAGTAACACATGCTTTCATTGAAAACCTCCTTGAATGTATTATTTTTTGGATATCTTTTTTTCATCAGGTTTGATGTTATGTTTCATTATAGTGGAAACAATTTATTTCATTTTTTAAACTATCTATAGTCATATTCAAAATTTCAAGTAAAATATATGCTTTTTGCTTGCATTTGTTTACTTTACGAAAGTTGCCAAAATCTGTATGCAGGCAAGTGAGTTTGATTGAGAGCATATTGATGCTCTGACCCTCTTTTTTCTTTTGTAGTGATATTTATGGCATTGTATAACTGCATAAAAAGTAATAGCACAGAGTTAGTTACCATATGCTATCAAGCACACGTTTACAATAGGGAATATTTTCATTCATATCCCTGAAAGGCTCTGATAGGTGCTTCATCCCTGCTTTACGACATATAGCCTCATATTTACATAAAGAACATATTGTAGCATCTTTTCCAACTGTGTCCATATAATCCTGGGATGAAATGATACGAATAATTTCACCCGGGCTGTATACTCCTAATGATTGATGTATGGAATGAGCTACCGTAATGCGTTTATCAGCCAATATTGTGATTTTCCCTGGTCTTACCAGTTGTGGTGTATTGCAAAACCATGGCAATTGTAATATGTGAGCTGCAACTGTTGCAAGAGGGTTTTCAAGCAATGAAACATTAAAACCATATACATTTAACATAGAAACCATTTTTACTAATGATAGAAAATCATCAGGTGATAACAATTCATTGGATATATCAAAACCATTATTGGCAACACGAATAAGTTGTATTAAGGTAATTTCCTTTATACCTGGAAATTTCTTGTATGCCCATTGTATAAAATGTGGTACATGTGGTAAAAGGCTTTTTCCAATCACGCAGAAAAGATATACTGGAATAGTATGGTATAGTGCCATTTCAATCCCTTGTGTTGTTTTAACAAAAGAATTATAACCACGGAAAGTATCATGTATTGCTTCAAATCCCAATAAGCTGATAGAAAGATTCAATTCTTTTATAGATTCAAGTTGCTGTAATGTTTTACAATCTAACAAAAATCCATTTGTATTTAAAAAAATTGACTCATAACCCATTGAAATAGCATCTTTTAAAATATCAAAAAGATATCCCCACAATAGTGGTTCACCTCCTGTTATATGGAGATGTCGATAGCCAATTTCGTAACCTTCCATTAGTATGGAGAATACTGTTTCAAAATCAAGATCATGATATTCAATACAACCAGATCGTACAAAGCAATAGGTACAGTTACTGGTACATCGTGAGGTAACTTCAATTGAAAGGTTTTCTTTCTTTACAGCTTCCAGAATTTCAGATGGTATAGAATTAATCGCTGACATTGCATTCTCCACTATCAACTTCTATCTATCCCCTGAACAAAATGAACAAGTAATTTCATTATTTCATCTGAAAGGCCAGGAAGGCCAATATCTTCCACATGTTTTGCAGCAGTTTTTAATTCCTTAATAATCCTTTTTTTAAGAATAGGGATGACACCTGAATCCTGTATCATTTCTTCAAGCATATTGATGTTATCATTTTTATGCTCTGGTATATTTTCCCCTTCAATTACGGTGGTTCCTATTTTTAAAAATTCATTCCAGCGACAACGCACTTCCCCGGGCAGGCTAAGAGTCACTGCAGAATTCCGTCCATTATTCAGATCATCCATCATGTCCTGGATATCATCATATATCCGCCAGGCTAAACCAAAACTCTCAAGTGAATTTTTGACACTTTCTTCCATAGATATGTCCCCTGCTAATTCTACAGCAAGCAGTGGGACAATAAGCCCCGTAGCCATTTGATCCCTGAAAATATGTAGATATTCTTCCAGGTCATCAATGACTTTATACGTGATCATACTTGCATAATATCTATCCAGACAGCTATTGACTATCTCCTCCCCTTTATGAATAATTGGGCATAAAATTGAAATAGAATCCCAGAATAGTTTCCATGCCTGACTTCGGATCAGGAGAGTCAAATGATCTGGTACAACCTGGCCATCATTAATATGATTATCTAATGAATGAAGGAACATAACCATTGCATGAGCTATCGCAGCACGATACATAAACTCCTGTTTAACCTGTGTATCTGTACTCCTTGTTATGATATGAGGAATAATTGACCATATAGGTGAATAATAATTCCTGAAAAAATCCATATTTTCACCAGGCTCAATACCGGTATGTTGTATAAAGAAGATCATTGCAGATGTTTGAACTGAACGGGGCAGAGAACGTACAAGGGTAATTATTGCATCGTTCAAAAGCACATAGAAAAATGCTCTGTATTCTTCACAAATGCTCCCATTTTTGGCATAAGCATGCGAATGTTCATTATCATCCCATGATTGCATGAAGGACACCTATGAATTTTGAATGAAATAGTAATCTATAATATTAAAAACCGTAAACTTTTTTTTGACAATCAATAATTCTATTTTTCTTAGATATGATAAAATTTTGATTGATTTATTTCAGTATATCTACTCTATTTTAGAGCATAAAAAATGTATCAGGAGGTAACCAATCATGGCAGATTTTATTGATTTTATTGCAAAAGAAGCAGGGAATCGTGACGTTGGAAAGAAATTCATTGAGCTACTAAAAAAAGGTGATGCAGCAGAACTAAAGAGTTTTTTTGATTCAATTGATTATACTGGTGTATCACTTGATGATTGCAAAACTTTAATTAATAATAGACAGAATATTATTAATTCAACTGAAACAAATCTTAAGGATTATTAAATTGTGATTGTTTTTTACAGAATATTTATAGTATTATCATTTTTGCTCTTTGCATTTCATACTCCAGTTTTGCCATTTGATCTTAAGGAAGATCATGTTTTTTCTTTTTCGGAAACAATTATGCCTTTACCAAAATTATGGTATTTCCGGGCTGAAGATTCAGATAGTTATAAAGAAAAAAATTTTGATCATTCTAACTGGCAGATCTGGGCTATAAATCAACCATGGCATACTCAAAAAGAATTTCGAAATTATAAGGGAAATGTTTGGTACAGGCTTGTTTTCAACTGCATTCTTTGTAATGACTATAAAGGTGACCTTGCACTGTTAGTGCCAATACATTATCGAGGAGCTCAATTTTATTTAAATGGAGTATTGGTTAAAGAAACACGTCCTTTTATAAATGGCATTTCACCACTGAAGCTTGGCAAACCTGATATTATTGTTCTTCCCCATGATATACTAAAAAATGAACACAATGTAATTGCTATACGAATGGGCTCTTTTGACTATAATTCTGGTTTTGAAGGCATACTGCACATAGGGACTCTGCCAGAAATAACTAAAAAATTTGTTCAGAATAATTTATATTACGGATTATTGTTGGGAATTAATTTATTTTTATCATTATATTTCATTATTCTCTATTACTACCGACGAAAAGAACGATTTTATCTTTATTTTTCAGGTATGGCTTTTTCATTTGCGCTATGGGCTGCAGGATATGTTGGTATCATACTATGGATTATTGACTCAAGAATTGCCTATCTTGTTTCAGCATATTGTGGTTCTGTGAGCATTGTTATTTGTGCAATTTTATTTATCCATTCCTTTTTAACATTACGATACAACCTGTTTTCAAAAATTCTTCTTTCACTATTACTGTTTTTATTAATCTACTGCACTACGGAAATCGTTATTAGAGGATTAGTTGAATCATACCGTATGTATCTATTCAGGATTTTCCTGTTAACCTGCCTGATATATATGATTTATACTGCTATTTTATGTATGTATGCAATCAGGATACGAAGACCTCATGCTGTAAAAATATTAATAGGAATTGGAACAGCTTATTTATTTATATTCTTATCAATTCTTACATGGCTTCATATTATAGATTATACCCCTTCATCAATTGAACCATTTATGGCAATGATATTTGTTTTTTCTCTTGTCCTTGCTTCACGCTATGCACAGGTATTTTCCGATCTTGAAAAAGCCCATTCAAAACTTCTTGTTCTTGATAAGATGAAAGATGATTTCCTTGCTACTACCAGCCACGAACTTAAAACCCCACTCCATGGAATAATAGGGATTGCAGAAACTATTATGGATGGTTCATGCGGACCGGTGACCGAAAAACAAATACAAAATCTGGCACTTATACGGGATGAGGCATCGCATCTCAACACAATGGTAAGTGACATCCTTGATTTCAGCAAGCTGCGTGCAGGGAAGGTTGATCTATTCCTTGAGCATATACTGGTGGAACAGGTTGCAGCAACGATTGTATCACTATTAACTCCTGAAGCTAATAAAAAGGGACTATCGCTAACAGTAAAATCTTCAGGACCCTGTGAGATAGTTGCTGACCGTACCCGCCTAAGACAGATACTCATTAACCTGGTGGGAAATGCTATTAAATTTTCAGATAAAGGCACTATTACCGTAAATGTAGAATCATATAACGAGGGTGTAATAATTTCAGTGAGCGATGAAGGCCCGGGTATAGACGATAGCGATAGAGAAAGGATATGGAATCCATTTGTACAGGCAGAAAGCGCAGACAGTCGTCATTATGGAGGTACAGGCCTTGGACTCCCAATAACAAAATATTTAGTGGAACTTCATGGTGGGTCCATTCATATTGAAAGCCAAAAAGGTAGGGGAACATCCTTCATTGTTACACTCCCAAAAGAGCCCAAAACCCGTGGTATACAAAAAATCAAACAAATTGAAGCAGAAACTGATAGCCTTGTGCTACCTCAAGAAATTGCTCCTTCATCTTTTGAACAGGATGAAGCTCTTGAAAAAATCCCATTTTTCACAAAAGCTAAAATCCTGGTTGTTGATGACGATGAGGTTAATCGCAAAGTAATTGAGGGTTTCTGTACAATAGCAGGATATGAACTAATACCTGCATACGATGGACCAACAGCTCTTGAACTTATGGAAAAACACAACATTGATCTTGTACTTCTGGATCTCATGCTTCCTGGAATGAGCGGATATGAAGTATGCCAGAAAATACGCCAGGCAGAAAAATTTATTAACATCCCCATTATTATGGTAACAGCTCGCGATAGTGCATCAGATATGGTGCGGGGTTTTGTTACCGGTGCCAATGATTACATTACCAAGCCATTTACCCGAAGTGAGCTACTCATCAGGATTGAGAATCAATTAGCCATTAAACAAATGCTGGAAATAGAGCGTTCAATTGTGCATGAACTCAATAAAGAGATGGAATTGAACAGAGGTCTTTATCAAAGAAGTATTGAGTTAAAGCAGATGGCAACGCAAATACTTTCCTGGGAGCGGGTAATCAAGGAAGATATGGAAGTTGCCAAAGTTTTCCAGAAACGTCTCATGGCATGCCCCACACATATACCAGGACTCCAATTCCATGTTATGTACCATCCATTAGCAGAGTTAAGTGGTGATGTGTATGATATTATTACACTCACTCCAGATATCATCAGGATATTTATAGCTGATGCTACCGGTCACGGGATTACTGCTTCACTTAATACTATAAAAATTCTTTCAGAGTACTCATCTGTTAAGGAAACAATGCATTCACCGCAGGATTTGCTCACCTTTCTAAACCAGCGATTCATGGAATTATTCAAGGATTATGCAATAGTTTTTACCTGCCTTATTGCTGATATTCATCTGAATGAAGGCAAACTATCAATAGTTTCAGCAGGTCACCCTCCTGCATGCGTAATATCAGATGGGATAGTTAATTTTATTAAACCCCATGGCCCAATCATTGGGCTTTCTTCCAACTATAAATATCAGCCAACAATAGTTCCTTTTAAAAAGAAAGATACAGTGCTTCTTTATACTGATGGACTGCCCGAATTCATTTATGCTCAAAGTAAAAACTTACAAGATTCTTTTAAAAATGAGTATGATAAGCTAAAAGAAATAATTGAAGGGCAAAATACTACTGGCTCATTAGAAAATCTGTGTAGATCACTTATGGGATTAAATTCTAATAGTTTTAACACATTTATCAATGACGATATAACTATCATTGCTTTTCAGAAAGAATAACTTTAGGCTCTGACCCCTTGATTGTGCAGCTTTTAAAAGGCTCTTTATAAAATATTATTTGACAGCTTATACCTTTCTGCTTTAGCATATTAATATTAAAAAATCACTAAGAAGGTTTATCATGCATTATAAACTCTCTTTAGTTAAAAATGTATTATCACAGCATATTATATCATTACGCAAAAAAAAGGTATTCATAGTATTCTATATTTTTATCACAATTTTATATGCCACCCATTTATCAGGACAATCATCTGAAAAAAAAATAAATATACTTGTATATCCTTTCACTAATTCCGGCAATGCTCAGTATTCGTGGATATCTACTGGCATGACACAATCAGTCATATCCGATCTTTCCAAAATCTCCAGCATATCTGTATTTACTGAAGAGGACAGAAAAAAAGCCATTCAAGAGATTGAATTAGGCATGACTGGTCTTGTAAAGGAAAGCGACGTTGTCAAGGTTGGCACCATTATGGGTGCGCAGCTTATATGTTCTGGTAATTATACCGTTACCGGTAACAGAATACGAGTTAACGCAAAATTGGTTTCTGTTGAAAAGGCAATTGTTGATAAAGCAATTTCTCTTGATGGTACTGTTGATAATCTTTTTGAATTGCAGGACAGGATTGTTACGGAGCTTATGTCCACTGCACAACAAACAAACATTCCCGGAACCAGGAAACCTGTTTTTACATTAAAAGATAAGGAAAATATCAAAAAATTACCTCGTCCTGATATAAAAGCATTTGAGCTGTATGCAAAAGGCCTTGAAAATTACGATACAAATCCTCAAGAAGCTTTGAAGTATTTTAACCAGGCACTTTCAATTGATACAAACTATTTTTATGCATACCTTGCTGCTGGTGGGGTATGCAGTATTCTGGGGAATCTTGACAATGCTGAAAACTATTATGCAAGAGCAGTAGAAATATTAAAAAAAGAAGGGCTTGATAACTCTTTTGAATCAGCATCTCTGTATTATACCATGGGGATTAATTTCTGGAATAGGGGCGATAGTGACCATGCAGTAACCTTTGCTGTCAAGGCATTCAATATCCTTGCAGCATTAGGTGAAGATAACTCCCGACTGGCAGCTGCCGTCCTCATGCTGTGTGGTGCAGGATATAGAACCAAGAACAGAATAGATGATGCACTCAAGTGTACTCAACAATCCATAACAATCTACGAATATCTTGATTTGCAGAATACCAGCGATTATGCATGGGGGCTTAACAATCTGGCGGTAATCCATTCAATGGTGGGAAATCACAAAAAATCTGTGGAATTGTATAAGCAATGTTTAAAGATATGGGATACTTTAGGGTTAACAGTATCAATGGGGACCGCTTATACCTATTGCCAGATTGGATATGAATATTATGTGTTGAAACAATACGAAAAAGCATACGACAATCTTATTAAAGGGAGAGATTATTGTATTAGTTTAAAACTTGATAATTCATTTAATTTTGCATATTACATGTGGTATCTTTCCCTTGTCTACAGCGAAGGTTTTGGAGACTATTGCATCGCAGCTGAATTCCTTAATACATCAGTGAATATCTTCCAAAAACAGAAAAATCCTGTTGCAAATGATGCGCAAAAATCATTGCAGGAATTAGAAAAAAAATGCGGATTTATTAGTGCAAAAAGAAAAAAAGAGGAAGAACTAATCTCTGCAGCTGTCAATGGTAATATAACAGGCGTTCAGAAGCTTATTAAAGAAAAAGTTAACATTAATGCCAGAGCATACTGGAAAGGCGAATCAGCACTGTATAACGCCGCATCTGTAGGCAATATGGACATGGTTAAATTCCTTGTTGAAAATGGTGCTGATGTTAATATTCGTATGTATAAAGGATTTACACCACTTATGGTAGCTATATATAAAGGACATTATGATGTTATCCAATATCTCCTTTCAAAAAATGCACTGGTTAATATGCCTGACTGCCGCGGAGAAACTCCATTGATGTTGGCGGTCAGTACAAATACCAGTGATAAAATTATTGAACTTCTTATAACAAAAGGCGCTGACGTCAATGCCAGGGATGATAAAGGTGAATCTGTAGTACAGAAGGCAAACTCAAAGACAGCATTAATATTACGAAAACATGGGGCAAAGTAGGTGTACAATAATTCATTTTCATAAATATAAGGGATTTTGAATTGGCTTATCCGTATTCATAACTTTTATTAAGAGGTAATCATTATGAAAAAAATGATTTTGCTTTTTTTTCTTGTTTTTGCTCTATCATTTATACTATCATTGTATGCACAAAGTACAGTTAGTGACAACTGGATACTTATGTGTTTGGATGAATGTACAAAAAACAACCCATCACATAAAGACTGCAACCAGAATTCTATTGCCTTTATTGGTGATGAGTACGTACGTGCACGAAAAGGCGAATCCTACTGGCCATCTGATGGGGGGAAAACTTTTTCATTTGCTTTCCAGGCTGCTGACCACAGGTTTTCTCAACTTAAGGAAATTTGTCCCAAAGCTGCAGATGTATTGAAACGTAGCATCTATTAAATAGATGCTGTAGCCATCTACCACACTATTACTGATTTATACTTATTTGTTTTAACAACAATATCCCCGGTTGCTGGTGTATATTGCACTAAGTTGCAATTAATAAGTTGCTTATGCTGTTTGGGGATTCGTGCTCGTATATAATAACTGTGTCCTGCTCCGCCGGGAGTGTATATTTCAATGCTATTACCCCTAATTTTAAAATTAACAGCAGAAGAATTATATACAACAAACTCATAGAAAGCATCTTTCACAGTCATCCATCGTATCCATGGGTAATGTTGTTTTAATGTACCAAATTCTTTTTCAAAGTTGCTTTTTAGCCAAAGCCACCCCTCATAGGATTTTGAGCGCATTTCATCAAAAACATCGTCAGGATGGATAAAATGGCTTATTACACCAAAGTTATGAAATGCATCATAGAGTGCAAATTTGTCAAAATCCTGAAAATAATATCCAGAAGTAATGCGTGGTATCTGGTAAAACCTGTTATCTGGTGTCCAATCAAATTCCTGCTCAACCTCACCACTTTTTGCAACATACAAAGTAGCTACTACACGTATGCTGGGAAACACCTCACCTAATGCCTGCAGGCCTGTTGCATCAATAATGTTATGGGGTGCAACATACGTGAATGGTAAAGCACTTTCTCCATATAATGCAATCCATTCATTTTTTGCTACCGTCAAAGCCTGTATTATTGTTTTCTTATCAGGCCATGGTACTGAATCATATTCCTTGGGTTTTGTTAAAGTTAATGACATGTGATTAAACCCATGAAGGCCAAGTTCAAAACCATTCTCAAGTGCAGCTAAACCCATTTTAGCGCTCAAGCCATTTTGTGAAAGATAAAAATCCCTTACAGAAAATCCAGCTTCATCTGCTTTTGTGTCCCTGTTATAATTGAATATCAGAAAACTTGAATAAACAAATCCAAACTGCTTTTGCCATGCCAGTATGTCTTTAAACCATACATCAGAAATAAAAAGGGTGTCTGTTTCTTCAGGTAGTTTCTTTAACTTTTCAATGATCTCCTCTAATTTCTTTCGGTTAAATTTATCTTTTTCATTTTGTAATAAATCGCTGTAGTATTTGATTCTATAAGGCTTATATGCAACATTCCACCATGGTGCAGGGAAATCATCAATCATCATTAAACCAACATTTATCATCCCTGTTGCAAACACATCTGCTATTTTATAAATGCTCTGAACAATCATTCCACGAGTCAACTTAGATTCATCCAGCAAATTAGTATTCCAGTACAATATTTTGCCTTTCTTTATTGTTCGTTCCCATACTACAGGATATTTATCAGCATCAAATAATGTATTAACTGTACCAAGAACTTTTACATCATTTTCCAGAACTGCTCTGCGTACATTACAGACTATATCATCACCAGGCACATTTACTCCATTTAAAAACAATGAGGGTTGTAACGTAAAACCCTGTTTAAAATATTCTTCTTTTTTTATATATTCTTTAATTCCTATAAACGTATTCAATTCACTATTTGGTTCAACATAATTTAGAAATATACATTTTCCACCATTTTCCACATAACCTTTCAATAACTTTAATGGAACAGCATCTGCAGTTTTAGTTGCCACCAGTAGCGCTTCATATTCAGTTAAATCATTTGCCACCAATCCTTTTATTTCTTCTTTTGTATACACATCACAGCGAATCTTTGCATATTTAAAGGCATAGAGTATATTATTGTTTACTACATTTGATCTGTCTATGTCACCAATTATCACACCCACATTAAGATAGCCATCATCATAAAAGAGTGCTTCATGTATAAACCGTGATGTATTGAGCATTACTTTGCTCCCACGCACCACGTAGTTTTCTAACGCAAATGCTCCCGTCTTTGATATAACAATAACACTTGATTTGCCATCCCCTGCTTGAGGTGGTGCATCAGTTCGTTGTAGCTGTAAATATGTCTTCACATCTTCACGCAATGGGATAATCTGCTGATAGTGCAATGATTTTGTTACATCCTGCTTTTCATCCTTTTCTACCATTGCACTGTCTTTATATATGATCTTTATATTGTTTGGATTGTTGGTCCAGAATCCCTGGAAGTAAATCCCTATCTTTGTAAAAAGAGGGCGTATATAGGGAAGTAAATCCCATTTTGTTTCGTTGCCATCCTTATAGCCATATGCACCGTAGGAATTGACAATGATAATTTTTATCCCTTTATCAGCTGCATCAATCATGAACTTTGCATAGTTTATACCTATGTCCTTGCTTGCCACAACGCCGCCATTATACCAGGTAACTATCGCCCGTATATCATCAAGATTACTTAACGATGAAAAGCCCTTATCAAAATCATAATATTTTACCTGCAAACCATTTGCGGTAATATCCTTTTCAAAAAACCATTTTAACGGGTTACTATCATCGGTATACCCTTCGGATGATTTATAGATACACAATACCGAAAGCCCTTTTGCTTTTGCAAAAGAACTCACTGTGCTAAATATAACAATACAGAAAGATACTGTTATTAAAGCGATAGTTTTAATAAAGCTCAATTTCATAACGTATATCCCATTTTGAAGGTTTATCTTTAAGGTACTGTACTTCTGCACCTGCACCAACAGTTTTTATTTCTGCAGCAAGATTTTTTAATCTTTCAGCTATTACTGCAGCCTGTTTTTGCGATAAAGCCATATTGGATTGCTTGCTTCCTACAGCATCAGTATAGGCAACAATATTAATCCGTGTAAAGCCACCCATCTTTGCCAGTTTACCTGCAAGCTGGTCAAGTATCAGCACCCCATTGGTTGTAAGCTCATCACTTCGTCCTTTAAATATTGTATCCTGATTGAACATATATACAATACGTTTGCCTTTCTCCTGCTTTATCAGAAATCCCACCATAAACGGTACTTTCTTTGATACTGCGGTATTGCCTGCATCATCTGTTATCTCCATTTGGGCTTCTAATTGCATATTATACACTGCAGGTTCACCTTTATCATCGGTCCCATCCCAGGAAATTACTTTAGGCGGCATGCCTGCACCATTAATTACTTTAACAACAGCACCATCATCGCGCATAAATCTAATCTGCCACTGCGCAACATCTCCATCAACTGATGGAGTAATACGCAATGGTGTTTGCAGCGGTGTAATTTCATTTGGCTCAACTTTTATGTCAACTGCTACTTTAGTAACGACAGTAACAGTAGCAGCTGGAGACTTAACGACAATCCCATCATCATATTTTATAGTAAGTGCAGCTACATATTCTCCATCAGGTACTGTTTTGAGATTATCATCTAATCCGTCCCATAATACATCATACGGGATAAAGTCATTTCCTCTAATTGTTTTTACAATTCTATTTTTATTGCTTATAGAAACAAACCAACTGGCTATATTTTTCTTGTCCGTTGCCTGAATAGTAAAACTTACTGTATCCTTAATTTTATCACCGTTTGGTGAAAATTTGGGATATGATGGGTTCAGAGCTATAGCACGTTTTGCTGCAGATAGTACAATCTCCTGCTTTTTAGAGTTGAATCGCTCACCTGCAGAATTTTGTATGGTAAGCTGAACATAGTATTTGCCTTCCGCAGCCAGCACATTGTTTCTGGCCGTACCATCCCATCTGAATGTTCCCGGCACCGCACCAGCAAGGCTATATTCCTGAATCTTCTGCCCTTTTTCATCATAAATTTCAATCCACCACTGCTGGATACCTTTTTCATCAAATGCAGTTAAACTCAACGTTGCAAAGTCATCCTTGCCATCGCCATCAGGTGTAATAAGCGTTGGATTGGCTGACACAAATAGTACTGGTTTGCCACCGGCCCCTTTTGGGCTATATATGCTGAAGAATTTACCTGTTGCACCAAACTTCAGGTCATGTGAGATATATGTTTTATCAGCAGTAGATTTGGGCAGGGTAACATTTGAATACGTATACTCTGCAAACAGATTAAGTTTATCCCAGCTCTGTGAAAGTGAGATTCCTGGCATCATTATGCGCTGATCAAGTGAATCATATTGATACTGCAAAAATACAGAATACAACAACCGCCCGCTAAAAAGATTTTCAACCTGCTGCGTTATTTTAACCATTGGGCCATAATAAGAAACCCCCCGTGGAGCCCAGTATGGAACAAGCAGTATATCTCCGGAAGAATACTGGTTAAATTTTGTATCCTCGTACGAATAAATACCTGCAATATCAAAAAACATATTCCATTGCGGTATACGATATACTCGTACTGTAAGCTGGTTAAAGCTAGACAATCGAGTATTGGTATCCGATAGCATGCGGTATTGAAGCGCATTATACCAGAAAAGCCGTTTACTCAATGGGAAATCATATTCAGAAAAATTTATATCAAGAATACCCTCAAACATATCATACGTAATGGCATCTCTAAACTTCATCTTTAACGACTGTGAGAGATCATTTTCATCATCATGACTATACGCTACTTTTACGGTAACTCCAGTACCTGGCGGCATCCACCAGAACCCAGCCCCATAGGACAATGACATATAACTTAGTGATGTATCATACAAAGGATTGCCGTAATCTACCGTACCCGAATACATGGTACCGCCCAGATGTGCAAAAAGCCGCATATACAAAAACCTGAAGGGAACTGCAATTTCAGCAAAAGCTTTATGCATTGTCACATTCCCTTTAGATGGATAAAAGAGCTGCCCGGTTGTAGCAATGCCTCCAGAATCAGTTTGTTTATTCAATTCATAGCCCGCCTGTAATGCAAAATACTGGCTGGGCTCATATAGACCACTTAAGCCAATACCATAGCGTGTGCGTATATTGTCACTAAAATATATACTATTGCCAGTAATAGAAGGAGCATGCTGTTTTTGTAATTCATAATGAGCCTTACGTGCATATTCAAAATCCGGTTGTGCATTAATGCATATTTCATAGTTTCCCTTAGCATCCTTCCAGTATCCCAAAAATTCATTGATATTGCCCATAGCAAAATTTGCTTCCACGTTCAACGGCTGCACTTTTAAAATATTTGAATAATATTCTCGTGAGGCATTATAATTGCCGTTTTGCAAATAGAAGTTGGCTATCTCTTTATAAATACGCGCATTGTCTATCTCCAGGTCTAAGAACTGCTTTTCATACACATTGCGCATTGTGGCAAGGCCAAATGAAAGCTTCTGGTTAACATCATCATCAATAGATTCCAGCAATGAGTCTGTATTTGCCAGTAAAACTTCAATATCCTGAAGTGAGCTTTGAGAAGATATTTCTCCTTTACTTAATTTTACCAGTGAAAGCATTTGTTCAATATCATTCTTATATGTTGCAGATACTTTTTTACTCTGCAATGACTCTTCTAAAAGAGCTATCGCCTCATTGTATTTTTTTGTTTGTGCATAGGCAAGGGGCAACCCGGGAAATTCAGCGCCGGCAGCCAATTTTTTTACCAACTCAAAAGAACTGACTGCATTTGACGGTTTATCATACAATAAATCAATGGTTCCCTGAACCTTATATGGTTGATACATTTGTGGATTTAATTTCTTTGCAGTTGCAGCATACCTATAAATCCTGTCAGACTCAAAGTGCCAGCCTGTTGCCGCCTGCATTGCTGTATACGTCTGCACATCTTTGCCAAATGCCGCAGTGATATCATTGTATACATACAGCTCTTTCTGTATTTCTTTTAATTTTGCGTTGTACCATTCAAGCTTTGCTTTATCGCTGGCAAGCGACGATGGCTCAATGACAGCCTTGCCTTTCTTTTTATCATCTATCAGTTTTGCATATCGTTTTTTAATTATGCTACCATCATCCTTAATGGTTTTAATCAAAGGCATTAATGATTGCAATCCAACAGTATGTATGGCCAATCGTGTTACCTTTTGTTCGGCCTGCTCAATTGAGTGAAACATCTTATATGCAAGCAGAGCATCATATTCCTTAACCGCATCACCATACATTCTGTTCCATATATACGTATCAACAAGCCCTTTGCGTAAATTGACATCATCAGGATTTTTTACCAGTGCCTCTTTATAACTATCTATTAATGCCCGACGCTCTTTTGCAAGCTCATCTTTAACATCTAATGATATACCCGATAGTTCCGGATATAAATCTACAACCTGTTTTGCATCATTAATTATTCTTGCTGCTTTTGTACTTTCACCTAAATCAAGATATATCTTAGCCAATTTTTTATATGCTGATATCTGCTTTTCATTTATATCGATTATGCGGTAATATTGTCGTATGGCATCATACGCCCTTCCTGCCCAGTAATAATTATCACCTAAAACCTCAAGCACTTCAATATTACTGGGGGCAATAGTTTCAGCCTTTTCAAATGTGGCGATAGCTCTGTTCATTTCACCTTTCCACGAATATTGTGTACCCAGTGAAATATACGCATCCACATTTTCCGGATCTATGGCAATAATTTCCTGATAATACTTTATTGCTTCATCATAGCGATTGTTCCAGCCTGCAAGTACTGAAAGAAGCTTTCGTGCGGTGATATTTTTTTCATCAATAGCAATGATATTTTTATATTCACTGATGGCTGCATCTAATTGATCTGACCATGAATAAAATGCAGCAAGCTCTAGCCGCATATCAAGATCACGTGGATTTTTTTCCAAATATTTTTTTAGTAAAAATATTGCTTTGTTATAATCATATAGCCAACCATAAATTTGCACAAGGGAAAATAGTGCTTCTCTATCACTAATATTTGCACGTAATTTTTTTTCATAAAATTCAGGAGCATTAAACAGTATGCCATCACCCGGAGTGGCAAAATCTTTTGGTGCAACCTCAGGAAAATCCATAAGCTGTGCTATACCTGTACTATATTGAGGCAATAATAAAATGGCATCAACATAAAAGTAGTAATCCCAGCCGCTGCTTCTTTTTTGTTTTACTCTAATTGTCAGGGTGTGTTTCCCAGCATTGAGTGTACCACTGGCAATTTTTACCCAGTAGAACCCACCAATACCATAAAAACTTTTCACATACACATTCTCAGCTGATGCTGTCTGAAACGGGCCGTTGTCAATTTGCCATTCAATGGGGGATGCATAGCCAGGCCTATCCTTATATGCTGATCCGGGAGGGGTGCATCCCATCCAGAAATCATATTCCTTGGTATGGGTAACATAAAAAACATAGGTAGCAAAATAACCGTCCTGTGGGGGATCAACATCTTTTGAAAGTTGTAACGCAAACTTATTACTGCAAAAGAAGTTATATATGGGTTCACGAGCAAAATTCGTTGATACCGCGTTTTCACCTTCTATCCATATATAATTTTTATATGTTATCTTAGAAGTGCGGTTTTTTTCATCGCTTTGAGCATTATCGGTAAATTGTGCATAGGTTATTGCTGCTATAACCAGAGCACTTATTATTGTAAAAAATATCTTTAATCTTCTTTTTATAATCATATATACCCCTCATCCCCAAATGGTGTCTTACTTTACTAATTTTTGAAGTATCATTATTGCCTGCAATCCTGTTACTGATTCATCAGGATATGCATCCTGGCTCAAGGAAGCAGTCATAATACCCATATCAACGGCCAAACGCATAGCATTATAATATTCATTATCATTTTTTATATCATTGAAAAAAGGAGGTGATTCATTTTTAAATTTTGACCGTAATCCTTCATTATTACGTGATAGTACTAAAAAATCCTCAACTAGCTTTGCCATCTCACCACGAGATACTACCATAAATGGTTCAAATGCGCTCCCCTGAATATACGAAAAGAATCCCTTCTGTCGTAAAGAGACAATTGCACTTTTATACTGAGACTTCTCCAGATCAATAAAATTGGCATCAAGTGGCTTTGCAGTAGCAATATACTTTTGCAATTCAAATATTTCATATAATATATATGCAAGCTTATCTCTTGTCATTGTGGGCTCAAGAATAAAGTCAGAAACTTTTGCTACATTGATGGACAGTGTCTTTATACGGGATATAACTTCAAGTCGGTTGGCAGCAACAACCTGCAATTCCCTGTTAAGCAATAAGGCTTTTGTGTAATTATCACGTGCCTTATCATAATCTGCTTTTAAAAAATACGCATCACCCATTGCTATAAATGCCATTGGATTATCCAAGCCTTCCACTGCACGTAAGATATCAAGTGCACCCTGAGCACCCGCTTTCCCTTTTGTAGAAAGCAGTACACGTGCCTGTATAATTGCCCCCAATGGATTATTCCCTGATGGAGAAGAGGCAAGTTCAACCTGTGATGATGCATCCTGATAGTTCCCTTTTAAATAATAATAGTAGGCCAGTAAAGCAGCTACCGTTGTATCAGATTTTTTTTCTTTTATCAGTTCTGCCTGCCGTTGCATCAAAAGAGTATACGCTTTGTTAATAAGCTTATCTTTTAGCACAGGATTTTCCAGTGATTCCGCATTGGTTAAATTTTTATATATACGTTCATAATCCTTTTGTGGGCTCTGCTTTATTAATTGCCCGCAAGAAATAAAAATTAGTAGAATAAAAATAAATATCTTTTTCATAACACACCACCATCATATTATTTACACTAAGCTCAAAGTATTATCAATAAATTATACTAAAAATAACTCATTATTTACAAGAAAAATAATGATAATTTTTTACATCACCAAAGATAGTGCACTGAGTTAATAATCTTTTTTTCATCAATAATAGCAGGATACTGCAAACAGAAGCTGTGCAGGTGCATACAATGACCATGTCACAACAGTGCTATGAGGTACTTTGTGTACAAACTGGTTAAATGCAAGAACACCGTCAGATATGGCAAAAAGGATTGCTGCTATGGTTACAATGGCACCCCGGGGGTATACATTTTTCATAAACGTACCAATAGCCAGGAGTAATACCAAGGATAAAACAAGCATATACAGTATGACCGGAATATATAGTTTACCTTTTGCTTTGTGAATTACTAAATAATACAAAAAGAAAATCAATAGAATAATCATTATAATAATTATATCAATGGTTCCAAAATGATAATTAATACTCAGCGCATACACATAGCACAGATGGGTTAATAAAAAGAAAAAAAGTCCATGGATAAAAAAGCTTATCTCTTCAATCATAAGAAAAGTATCCGCAATCAATGCAAAGACAAGTCCGGCAATAATAAAGATATTATACACGGTAAAACCACGGACATATGACAGATACAATGCAATAATAATGACAATATAGGTGATAAGGGGGGTGAAAATATATTTAAGCTTCAAAATCTTTTTAAAGGCCACTATCTCACGGAGAATAAAAATAATAAAAAATATACCTACAAGATATGCAACATTTGTCTGTACAATAATATCGGGCATTTTCCCTTCCCCAAAAAATAGGATTTCACCACCATCATTCCCAACATGATATGGATTCAATCACGTGATTGTAAGTCCTGAATCATGTTTGAAGATGACAGGATAGTGTTATCATTTACAGCAGGTACTTATGAACTGTGTTACTATTATTTTTTTTGGTTGTCAATGTTTTTTTCTTTATGAGTCTGCAATATATCAGTAATATCTTTGAGTGTTTCGGGTTTAAGCTGAGATTTCATTGCGGCAATATTTTCCTTCTGTATTTCTTCATATATCTCTTTACGGTGCACTGCCACCGATTTTGGTGCCTTGATTCCTAATTTAACCTGATCACCTTTGATATCAATAATAACTATCTCAATGTCATCGCCAATCATGATACTTTCGTTTACTTTACGCGCCAGTACCAGCATGCAATCACCTCTTCACCTGTGCTTTTTTTATCTCTTCCAGGATGTAATGGCGCACCGTGTATTTATCGCTTAATGATATGGCCTGTTTGCCACGTCGTGTTTTAGGATTAATAAGAACAGGCCCCTGTAGATTGGCGGTCATTTGTGAAGGATCTTCTGGTATGGTAACTATCGCAAACACTATGACTTCATCAGGGCTTTTTGCACCTATATCCTCTAAATCTTCTGACATAACGTTCAGTTCATACTGCATCATAAAATCTATGGGGCGTATAATCACAAATGCTAAATCAGGTTCATCATACGCCTGCAGCCATTTAAATGGTGATTTTTCATTGGCATCCAGAATGACAAATTTTTTAATGTCCTCAAAACCATAAATGCCTTCAGGGAAATCAATAATCTGCCGTTCATCAACTTCAATTTGCCCAAATGGTTTTGTTGCTATTGTTACCAACGGTTGCACCTCTTCATAGCGTTATTATCGCAGGAAATCCATAAGTGTGGGCTTGATTGACCGCGCACCAACTGCCAGTGCATAGTTGTGTACTGATTCAAGCCACCTAAAGTTCATTATGGTTTCAGGAAAATCAATCCCTTCAGATTTTGCCAGTATGTCAAGTATATTACTCTTTGCATATTCCGAACGTTTTGCAAGTTCCTCAATCCTGTTTTCTTTTGCACCAACTGCAGCAATGTGGCGCAACACATTATCAAGCGCCATATCAATAAGTCCCAGGTCACGTCCACCAACAAGCTCCTGATCACCCCGCACCAGGTCATCACGCAATTGTATAACCATATCAAAAATTGACATACCACTTACTGACACCGTGGGATCAACATTGTTTGGCGGATTGGGAAAATCAGGATTTACCATGCCAGCATCGCGCAAAAATGTCCCGCTACCTTCATCTTCAAGCCATATAGCATGCGGTACCGTTGTTTCAAGCACTAAATTGTTTCGCGCACCTAATGATGCTTTTACGCTCAGGCCAGCATTATTAATCTTGTCTATAACCATATCAATGGTATCACCGGCGGCAATCTGAATTGAAACGCCATCAATCTTAAATGATTGTGTGGCAAGGGCTCTGTATTGCGACACATCTTTGTTGGCCGATAGCACCTGATTGGTTGCCCAGAATGCCCAGTTTCCCGGAACATTAACATCCAGATACTCGCTGTTTGCAACCTCGCGCAGTATTTTGCCTATATTTCCACGGTACTGCACACCAATCATAGCATTCCCCTGATTGCCTGCAGTGAGTGTTTGATAGATGGGGACAAATGGGTCAGGTATATTTTCAGTGCCTGTTTGATAGCCACCAAAGATGGGCTTACCTGTCGCCCCCCTGATATTTGCAATGTTAACAAGTTCTTCTAACATCTGATTGATTTCGGTTGCTGCAGCCTCTTTTCGTTCAAATGAAGTGTAGATGCCATGTGCACCCTGAACTGCCAGAACACGCAGGCGCTGAAAAATGCGAATAACCGATTGCAGTGCTGAATCCACCTCGCTTAATTTTGATTTTGATTCATCAATGTTTTTAATATACTGCTCTATCTCAACCAGTGCAGTCTTGTACAGCATCTGATTGGTGGCAGCCACAGGATTATCACGCGGGAACTGCACATTTTTCCCTGTAGCCAGCATATCCTGCATTTTATCCATTTCCTGCTGATGCTTATTCAGGTTGTATATCATGGTATTATTAATCATCTGGTTGGTTACGCGTTGCATGGTTTATACCCCCTGGCCTAATTTAATGATAGTTTCAAGCATCCGGTCAATCATGGCAATTACTCGCGCTGAAGCATTGTATCCATGCTGGAACTGTACCATATTTGCCATCTCTTCATCTAAGTTAATCCCTGATACTGACTCACGGAGATTGGCCAAATTTTTAAGCAATGTTTCCTGGCTTGCAATTCTGTCTTTTGCTTCTTCGCCCTGCGAACCAATGCGCGAAATAAGCGAAGTATAAAAATCATTGAACGTTGCATTTGAGTCTATCATTGCATGCTTGTGCTTGAGAGCTGCCAGTGCCAGTGCGTTAGATCCATCACCAACACCATTTGATGTATTGTAGTCACCGGTACCACCTAAATCTTTTCCTTTTGCAGCAGCTATTGAATCAATATCGTATTTGATTGCATCATCAATATCCATGTACGATGCAGGATTAAACATTGGCGTAATGGTGATATGTTCTCGCGATGCAATTATCTTGCGTATATCATCCACCCTGCGATAATCAAATGCACCCTGTGGACCTGACTCTTTCAAAATGCCTGCATACCCCACTAATAGTTGCCCTGAATCTTCTAAGTGCCGTATAATAAAATTTTTCTTATCAGTGTCTTCGGCGATAGTAGCTTTGAAAGCTAACTGGCTGTTGTGATTAATGTAACCCACAACGCCAATCTTTGCATCATTCACACGCTTGATGACATCAAGCAGCGTGTCAGTTGCATAATAATTTATCTTGATTTCCTGATCCATTGCGTTGTTTTTCACGAAGGTAAGTGTACCGGTAATTCCAATGGCAGCGGAAGCATCAACCTTATTGTTACCTGAGATTTTAAAAAGTGCTGTTACATCATAGATGCCATCATTGTTCAGATCAAAGTTTCCTTCGACATTGTCGCTTACCGCGATGTGTTTAAAGAAATTATTATTTGTTTGATTGTTTTTCCCAAAGCCATCTCGGTGCACTTCATTTATTAAATCAGCCAAATTTATTGCAAAAGCATTCACATCATTAATATTCTGGCGCAAAACTCCATCACGTATAGAAATAAGACCTGCTAACTCACCGCTCTGAATAGTAACATCGGTGAGTGTCTGTTTCCACAGTACCTTATACATGCCATTATTGTCGGGATCCTCAATGGCAACAAGTGGCCTGAATACCTCACCCTGCACCAGGTTTTCCCCACCAATATACACTATAAGCTCATCCTTGTCCGTGCGGCTGACACTAATATTTATAAGCTGGGACAGCTTTTCTATCAATGCATCACGCTTATCTTTAAGGTCATTGGGATTATCGCCTAAGGCTTCAGCTTTCAATATTCGTTCATTCAAATCACGGATTGTCTGCGCGTATTCGTTTATCTGCTCCACGGTATGCCCAATCTGCCTGTTTGCCTGCTTCTGCAGTTCATATAATTTACCATACGTATATTTCACTTCATTTGCTAAAGCTATTGCCTTTTCTTTAACCACCTCACGAGTTGAGCGCTCTTCGGGGTATTTTGACAATTCCTGAAATCCTTCCCATAGCGCATCCAGGCGGCTTCTAATTGACTGGTCAGAAGGTTCATTATATACCATTTCAATCTGATAGATAAAATCATTGCGGGCTTTCCAGTACCCAAAAGCCTGCTTTTCAACCATAATGCGGTCATCAATAAATTCATCACGAATGCGCTGAATCATTGCCACTTCACTGCCCTGACCAATATTGCCAGGCTGGTTAGCCCTGTTTAAAGCCGGTACATACAATGGATCAGATGCTGTTATCACCACTCGCTGGCGTGAATATTCTTCATTTGCAGCATTTGAAATATTGTGACCGGTCACATGCAATGCCTGCTGGTGGGCAAGTAACCCTTTTTTACCAATTTCTATTCCCATGAATGTTGAATTCATATACCACCTCACACTGTTTTATTCATCAGTACTGCCCCGCTGGCACTGCGTTTTGCTAATCCTTCTGGTCCATAGCCTGTTTCAATGGTTACCGCTTTTCGTAGTGAAGTCAGGATTACATTAAAAAACTCTATATTATCATTAATAAGCTTTTTGTTTGCTTCATGAAGGCGTGCAAATTTTTCAATAGTAGTTTTAAGCTTTTGAGCCTGTGCTACAAGATTTGCGTCATCATGCATCCTGGTTAGCGTAATAAAGTCCTTGAGTGTCATATCGTGTGATTGAAATGTACGACCGGTTGCATGGGTTTTAATTAACTGTTGTCGTGACTTTTCCAGCTTTTCCAGAGTAAGGATTAATGTTTCCTGCTCTTTTGATAATGAAAAAAGTAAATCACCGTTAAAAGCCGTTATAGCTTCTTTCTTCTGTTCTTCCAGCTGTACTAACCGGCTGTATATTTCTTGCTCCTGTGAAAGGATAGATTGCAGGGTTTTGGTACTCATGAACTCCCTCCTTGGATATAAGGATACTACTGTTTCCTATCGGAATATTTGGGCAGTTCATGAAGATTTTTATTTGGCAGGTTAGTTAAACTTTCACACCAGCAGATTCTAAATATTCGTGGTAATGGACTTCGCTCAATGCATCTATATCTTTAATCTGACAACCAACTTTAATGATCTTGTTCTCCATCAAAGCAATATTGCGCACCACACACAATACATTTGCCCTGGCACCATTGGGCAGTAGAATATCCCCAATGACATAGCTTCCTTCTTTAAAATACCGTATATACTTTCGTTCCCTGAACACAATGCCAATTCCGCTAAATGATGCATCAGCAATAAGCAAACGATCAGTTTCGGGGATAAATAGCTTATTTTTTTTAAAAAGCTCATCAGCAACAACACCCAACCGTTTTATAACTGAAAATATACCATCAGTCAGTGGCTTGTCACTGTTAACCTGTATATAGCCATAGGGGATCTTGCCATGATACAATACCGGCACTGCAATTTCAGCAATAAGATTTTTTCTGTTTTGAAGAGCATGATCCTTTGCATAAATCTCGTTTATATAGGTGTTAAATATCTTCTGACTTTTTGCATCAGGTTGTGCATTGATATTTGGTATAAAAAAAGGAATCGGGTTGGCATAAAAATATTTCATTCGTGGATCGGCCATACCCTCATTTAAAAAATATATTTTTACATACGGGAAGCGTTTTTCTAAATCAAACCGTAAAATTTCCTTAACATTATCTACTTTTTTAAGCGATAGCGCCAGCGAATTTTGCAATATATAATCAGAAATCAGGTTAGTAATAAACAATACTGCCTTTCCTGCACCTAACTCAATTCTTTCTTCTTTTCGGGGAGTTGAAATTATCTGAAACTGTACAGGATAAAAGACATACATATCGTCAACATCTTTTTCTTTTAACTTAAACACACCATTAACGATATAACTGTCTTTACGGGTTAATATAACACATGAATCAGGCATATTTTTAACATAGGGAATTTTGAATGCAACCGTGCCGTCAGCAAAACCCATATAGACTATCTTTAAATCCCCACTGGCAGTTCTTAAAAAAACATCATTATTGGCAAAAAAAAGAGAAAATATTTTTGGAAACTGCCCTTTATCTGTTATAGTGCGTATCTGTTCTGACATGATTACCTTGCATTTTTTACTACTTGGACAATTTTAGTACAATTGGACTGATTTTCAATAATTTTTTTGATACCTTTAAATGTTGCATACATTGAATATACTTAATTTTCAATCAATAAAAAAATACTTATCTTTGATTCTGCCCAATCTTTATAATTATATATTAAGAGCTCCATTGATACTCTCACTCACTCTCATCATTTGTGTATAATATATATAATACTATGGGAACAGGATAATAGTCTATCTAATTTGTTAAACTTCTTCAATGGGTGTAATTACCTATAGGTCAATTTTTCCAATTCTTCTGGGTATCTATCTCCACACACAGAGATTTTTGCTAAAGCATCGTCAATTTCTTTGAGTTCATCTTCAGAAAATTTAACTCTAACTGCACCAATATTTTCTTTAAGTCTTTCCAGTTTAGTTGTGCCAGGAATTGGGACAATCCATGGTTTTTGCACCAACACCCATGCCAGGGCAATTTGAGCTGGCGTTGCACCTTTTCTTTTTGCAATGTCTTTAACAATTTCCACCAGAGACATATTTGCCTTTCTTGCTTCAGATGAAAATCTTGGGACAATGTTTCTAAAATCAGAACTGTCAAAATTGGTATTCTCATTAATTGCACCTGTTAAAAAACCTTTGCCAAGTGGACTAAAAGGGACAAAACCAATCCCTATAAAATTTAGTTCAAAATTCCAATGGCGTGCAACCACTCAGTAATATCTTTGTCAGCATTGTGGACGCTCCCTCCACGAATTGCCAGTCCCTTTAACACCTTTGAATGTGGGCATAGTCTTTTAATATCACTTTCACTTTTACCCATAACACTTCCCTCATGTGTGCACACTGGAGCAATAATTTTCCCTGAAAAATCATGCCTCTCAAGAAATGTAAAAACTACCATCGGCATAGTTCCCCACCAGTTGGGATAACCAAGAATTACAATTACATAATTGTCTATCGATTCAAGGTGATGCAAAAGTTCTGGTCTGACGTTTTTCCTTTTCTCTTCCTTTGCTATTTCTACTACCTGGTAATAATCTTCAGAATAAGATTTTATTGGTTTGATTTCAAAAATGTCACCTCCTATTAAATTTTGAATTTTTTGAGTTGCCACCTTTGTATTACCACTGTGCGTAAAATAAGCAATGAGAATTTTTGAATTTGGCATTTTCTACCCCTCTTTAGATTTTTAACAGTATTACTTTGTCATGTGTTTTTCCCAAAATTTTATAGCATTATCTATCCAGCCTTCTGCGACTGTTCCTTCCCCAAGCCCAAATCCATGTGAAAGTCCCTGAAAAACCTCTATTTCCGCATCGGTTCCATTTGCCTTAATCCTGTTGATTCTATCCTCCATCGTTTTGTACGATGCAATTCCGTCATTCGTTCCCACGCATGCAAATGTCGGGGGTTCCTTTCCTGTCACTTCCGACAAACCGGTATACTGCAAAATGACAGCCACAGGACGCGGATACCTCTTTTCTCCAAAGCTCTCAGTTCCGTAGCTTCCAAGCCATGCTGCCATACGCGCTCCGGCAGACCCTCCCCAGAGAGAATAGTCTTGCATGTCTATTCCGAGTTTGCTGGCGTTCTTATGCAGGAAAGCAATTGCCCTTGCAAGGTCCTCACAGGCAGTACGCGCACCTGGGCGGTAAATTAAAGCAAATGCGTTATACCCCTTTTTGCTGAGTTCAAGAGCATGGGGAAAACTGTCATGCATTGCTCCGACATATACAAATCCTCCGCCTGCATTGACAATTGCTGTTTTTGCGCCTTTATTGCCGCGAAAAAAAACAGCCCTGTATCCTCTTTGGTAGGGTCTTGTACTTTTTCTTTATCAGAATAAATTTCATAGAAAATTGTATCTCCTGATTCGGTACGTTCTTTCAAGTAATTAACGATTTCCACTGTTTTATTCGGGTTAATGTTGCTATACCATGTCAGGGAGAGTTTTCCAAGAGTATCTCCACTGTAGTACCTTTTATCAGTCGGAAAAAGCAGCCTTCCAAAATTTCCAAAAGCTGGATCCTTAATCACATCTTCAATCCTTGTATCTGCAGTAAAAGCTTTATAGGATTGATCATTTCCTAACACTGACCTTACTCCTTTATCCTGTGAATTCTTCTTACCACTCCATAATACTTTCTTCCCGTTATAGGTATATTTAATTTCAGCGTTTCTACCAGGGGAATACACTTTTTTAAAACAATACAGAAAATTGCCGACCACATTATCCTCAACATCAATAGAATAAACGGATGTTCGCATTAGATCCGTCCTGTTTTTGTCGTAGGTGTACGCAAAATCATCGGTTCCTGTCATTACAAAGACGAAGTAATAATTCTGTATTATCCCTAAGGCACCAAGCAACAGTGCCATGAGCAGTACCAGTACAGTAATGGCATTTTTCCTCATTTGCTCGCATACCCTGTGTAATATACAACATTTTAAAGGACTTTTTTACTTTAAGTCCTTTCAACTGCATCTATAACCTATCTCTTTAATGAACAAATAAACTTGACCGTTTCAGGATCCCTATGAGAAAAGAAAGCGCTTTCTTTTGCATCCAGTGCCGCAATTCTATCCATATCTTCAAAAGAAAGCTCAAAATCAAATATGTTGATATTCTCAATGATCCTTTCTTTGTGCACTGATTTTGGAATTGCAACAACCCCCCTCTGCACAAGCCAGCGCAGTATAATTTGAGCAACCGATCTACCATGCTTTTGGGCCAGCGATACCAGCACCTCATTTCTAAACATGTTTTTCCTGCCCTCAGCAAAAGGAGCCCATGATTCTATTTGCACTTTGTATTCTTCCATTATTTTTTGACTGTCAATCTGCTGGCAGAATGGATGCGTTTCCACCTGATTTACCGCAGGAGTTATTTCATTATGGAGGATTAGATCAACAAGCCTGTCTGGGTAAAAGTTGCTTACTCCAATTGCCCTTACTTTTCCCTCGCGGTACAGCTCCTCCATAGCTCGCCATGAACCATAAACATCGCCAAAAGGCTGATGAATCAAATAAAGGTCAAGATAATCAAGCTGAAGATTCTTAAGCGATTTTTCAAAGGGTTTTTTGGTTTTTTCATAACCGGTGTCCTGAACCCAAAGTTTTGTAGTGATGAAAAGTTCTTCTCTCGGGACACCGCTTCTTTTTATTGCTTTCCCAACAGCTTCTTCATTGCCATATGATGCAGCAGTATCAATAAGACGATACCCTGCTTCAATTGCATCACAAACACAGCGTTCACATTCATTAGCATCATTTATTTGATAAACGCCAAACCCTAAAATCGGCATTTCTACACCATTATTTAAAATTACATTTTGCATAAAAATACTCCTTTTACTCCAATTCTGTTTCGATCGACAATTTTCTGAAGTCCTAGAAAATCTACAGCTGCACTGAAATCTTCTGTGAAAATCTCAACAGATGCTACATGTCTGGGTTTCCCACTGCTCTCTCCTGTGTATGATGGGTCAAATGCAATGCAACAAAACCACGTTCTGCCATTTGATTTGCATATAAACCCGATGATTGTTCTTTAACAGCACCAAAAGGTCCACTAATGACAATTGCGGGCAAAGATCCGCTTTGTCTGTTTTTAGGAATATACAAGTCTCCTGACAAAATAATTCCATACCTGTTTTTGAATGTTACTTTTTGTCTGGTTACTTTGTCACTTAATTGAAAGGTGTAATGTTCTGATTTTTTCAAAATATTCATATTGACTGAATTTTGATTTTCATTGCAGGCTTGCCCCAATAACATTACTGAAACGATAGCCAAAATTGATAATGCTCTCATATTTTTCCTCCTAACGTTAAAATATTTTACTAGCCTATTTACAAAAAGAACAAATATCTTTTCATTATCCTCAAAAATTACAGTGCTGATTTTAAAACTTCAATAATATCTCCCTCACTCATTGGCGGAAGTCCTGGCAATTTACCATTTTCATCATGTATAATGCGAATTGTATCAGCAGCATATTGAGGTATCAGTTTATCATCAATAGTAAGTTCAGATAATCTTGTTGGGCATCCAATACTTCTAAGAAATGATTCAAAACGATTTATTCCTTCAAAGGCACAATCAAGATCTGAGGAAGATTTTGCCTTTAAGCCAAAAATTCTTTCGGCAAACTGCACAAATTTTTGAGTATTATACCTTGCTGCAAATCTCATCCATGAAGGATTGATAACAGCAAGTCCTGCCGCATGAGGGATATCATGATATGCAGACAAAGTATGTTCTATCATGTGGACGGGATATCCACCATTTACACCTGCTTGAACCCATCCATTTAATGCAACAACCGATGCCCATTGAACCTGCTCACGTGCTTGCACATTGCTGCCATCAGCCACTGCTTTTGGCCCCCATTCCATTGCAGTCAAAATAACACCTTCGGCAAAGCGATCCTGAATTGGCGTATAATCACTGCTATTAAAATAACCCTCTGTTACATGGGTGATTAAATCACATATTCCATACGCTGTATGATCCGCAGGAACAGTTATTGTAAGCTCAGGATCCACCAGTGCAACCTTTGGGTATAAACACTCTGCCTGAACAAAGGATTTCTCTCTTGTTTCTTCATTTGTTATTACTGCACCATCGTTCATTTCTGATCCCGTAGCTGCTAATGTTGGCACAGTAATTACTGGCAGAGCTTTAGTTGGATAATATGGCTTTGCCTGTCCATGATAAATCATATCCCATGGATCTCCATCATAATAAAAGGCTGCTGCCATTACTTTTGATGCATCCATGGTGCTACCTCCACCAAGAGCTATAATGACATCACACTTTTCTTCTCTTGCAATAGAGGCTCCTCTTTTTACTGTGGTAAGTCTTGGATTTGGTTCAACCCCACTGCACTCAACCCACTTTATCCCTGCCTCTTCAAGGCTTGCTACAGCTTTATCAAAGGTCCCATTGCGTTTTACACTTCCCCCACCTGTAACTATCATAGCCTTTTTACCATATAGACTAACGAACCCACCAAGTCGTTTAACCACTCCTCTTCCAAAAATAAGACGTGTTGGGTTATAAAATTCAAAATTCATGAAATCCCTCCTTATTAATTAAAAAATTTTGACTTAAATTAGCGCATTTCCATAATTCTGTAAATATCTGAATTTACAAATAATTGCCTGATTCTACAAACTTTTAAAATATTTATTGCATTAATTAGCTATTTTTTGCTAAATTATACAAAATGCTATAAATCAGGTATAATTTTATGAATCATAACAGAATGGTTGAGCTTTTAAGCTCCCTTGTGCCAGAAGAAGGTGTTATACAGAATGTTATTGAAGGAGTGGATTTATTTCGTATAACATCATCAACACCAAGAACACCAGTAACTTACAGCCCGGCAATTATTATACTTGCACAGGGACAAAAGAAGCTTTTCATTGGTGATGATATTGTTATCTATGATCCACTTAACTATCTGGTTTTATCTGTTCCACTGCCGATGGAATGTGAAACAACAGCTAGTGCAGAGAAGCCCTTGATGGGTGTTAAAATCAAAGTAGATACAAAGACAATAGGGGAGATTCTTCTTGCAATTGATAATGATAATCACAACATGACATCCCTTCCTAAGGGCATTCATTCAGTTCCACTTGACGAGCAGATAATAAATGCAACTATCAGGCTTTTAGAATCGTTACATTCATTAAGAGACCGTCGTTTTCTTGGACCAATAATTGTAAAAGAAATTATATATAGGGTCCTCTGTGGTGAAAAAGGAGGGGCCTTGATGGCACTGGCTTATAGAAATAAGCATTTCTTTCAGATTGCACGTATTCTTGATAAGATACATGAATCATACATCGAAAAGCTTGATATAAATTCTCTTGCTCATGAGGCAGGTATGAGCATATCTGCTTTTCATGATAACTTTAAAAAAGTGACGAATATGACTCCCCTCCAATATATAAAAAATGTCAGACTGCATAAAGCTCGCATATTAATGATGGAAGAAGGAATCAGCGCCTACAGTGCAGCCTACCATGTGGGATATGAAAGTCCATCACAATTCAACAGAGAATACAAAAGGCTTTTTGGCATAACACCAGGAAAAGATTCTGGAAAAAAGTTGATAAATCTTTAATGAAAGATGTATCAATAATTTAGAACTTATGAAAAATTACCTAAAAGCAACATATATCTTTTCGCTACTGCCACAGCAGGTAAAAAGTCATTGCCTGACATCATTGAACAATACTCAGCGTTCATTGCTGGAGAAAGGCCTTACAGAAATAAGCACTTTAACCACTAAACAGCAGATCACTATACTGACAGAATATATCAACTATCTGCAAAGGATACAACTCCATTATATTCATCTGCGGGATATATGCGTTATAATTTCTTTTTCTATTTTTGTGGTGCTCATTATGTTGTCGGTACTCTTATCGTATGGAAGTGGTCGGGCACTCTCTAGTATGATGTACATATTGCAGTACGGTGGTGCACATGCAATCATATCCCCTTTTATTGCTGTGTATGCATACAGGGTAATGCAAAAGCAAATCATTCTACTCTTGACACCGTTACATACTTTTCGTGATCTGCTGGGTGCTCTGGGAGCTACTATCGCAATTATACTTCTTTTTTCCGTTACAATTCACGCGCAGGCGATAGTTGTTACAAAAATATCTATTGCTACTGGTATACTATCAATTACAGCAGTACCTTTTACCGAAGAATTATTTTTCAGAGGGATAATCTTTTTGCATGGTGGGAAGAAATATGGGTATGGTGCTTCGTGGATTTTTACTTCGTTTGTATTTGCCACTATTCATCTGCCGCCAACACCTATGGAATTTTTAGCATATTTTATGTGCAGCAGCATTTTATGTTATGTTGCTTACAGATATTCATTGTTTGCATGCCTGGTTTCCCATGCACTATCTAACGGCCTACTATTTTTACTATAATTACTATAGCATTTAAAATAGCAGGAATTATTGCAAAAAACTATGCTGCAGGAAGATACAGACTCATCGCAGTACCCTTACCTGGTACAGAATCAACATGAATAAATCCACCACCATTGGTAATAGTTGAATACACAATTGAAAGCCCCAACCCCGTGGCAATGGATTTTTCTTTTGTAGAAAAAAATGGCTCAAATATACGCTGCTTTGTTTGTTCATCCATACCCACGCCATCATCGCTGATCGTAATAATGGCATATTCAACATCTGGGTTTGCCTCGGGATGCACTGCTACTACAGTATCAGAACACCTGCTTTTTACACATTCAATAGTTATTGTGCCTCCCTGAGGTTCATTTTTTCTCATTAAAGTTACTGCATGCGAGGCATTAATGCAACAATTAATAATGGCCTGCGTTAACAATACTTTATCGGTAGCAACATAAATTTCCCTTTCTGGTATCTTGTATATAACAGTAACTATTTTTGGGAAACTGCTGGTGCATATAGTTTTCACATCATTTATGACATCCTGTATTTTCACATTTTCTACATTACCGGTTGTTTTGCGCGAAAAACTTAACAGCTTTTTAACCAATTCGGCAGCCTGTGTTGCTGATGCTGTTGCAGCATCAATAGATTGTTGTAGGGACCTGGTAAAATCAAAATCTTTTTTTTCTAAATATATTGTGCTCAGATTCAGGTTGCCAATAATGCTGGTAAGCATATTGTTAAAATCATGCGCAATACCACTGGCAAGTGTTGCCACTGCCTCCATCTTCTGCAATTGATGAATATGCTGGTTTAATTCATTACGCTCTTTTTCATATTGTACTATGTTTGTGATATCCTTACATGTAACCAAAATAACATTGCCCCGTTCAGGATGTATCAATACAAGAGTAATATCCGCCCAGAAATGATTGCCATTTTTTTTCCGGTGTACCCATCTAAATTGTATCTTCTTGTTGGTTAATGCCTCTTTAATATACCTGTTTGCTGATGCCCGTGAATCATTGCCATCAGGCTGTTTGGGTGGTGATATATCTGCAGGATGAAGACCTAAAAGCTCATCTTTTGAAAAGCCAAAAATCTGTTCTGCTGCTTTATTGCAATCAATGATACCGTGTTCATCAATAATCAAAAGCCCATCGGTAAATTCTTCAAATATTGCTTTAAAGCGTTCCTCGCTTGCCTCCAATGCTTTCTGCAACTGCCGTTCACGGGTAATATCATGCACCACTGCCATAATGACTGTTTTATTTGATATGGCAACCAGTGAAAGGTGAACTTTAAGCCACATAAGCTCACCACTTTTTTTATAAGCACTCCATTCAAATATATCTGCACCATTTGTTACTGCTTTATCTATATGTTCTATTGCATTGGCAAGTGTAAATTGGGTATTGGGAGGATACGCAATTGAGGGATTTTCGGTCATAAGTTCTGTACGCGAATAGCCAAATAGCTCCGTAGCAGCTACATTCACATCAATCACTTCACCGGTATGGCTATCATGTAAAAAGACAGCATAAGGAATGGTTTCAAAAATATCATGATAGTGGGTAAGCGCATACGGATACTCTTTTACCGTGGCAAGGTTTTCCTTCTGATCTGAATAATCGGTTCCAAGCAAAATTGCCTCAACATCTTTTACAAGTTCCTGAGCCTGGAGCATTGTACAGTGAGAATTTTCTTTACGGTATATTACGGGTAATACCGGCACTTCACTCCAGCGTACAATATCTAAATACAGTAAAAAGTCTTCATCACTGTGCATGCCCACATCAAACAACACAATATCAGGCATACGTTTGTTAATGGATTCTTTACTGCATTCATCGCGTTCCACCAAAGACAATTGAAATCCCTTCTGTGTAAAAACCTCAGAAATCTGGTCACGCAGCGCTTTGTTTAACAACAATACTATTAAGCTGGGCATTGGCACCTCGTTTTTAGGCATTTGCCTAACATACATAATTTTAAAATTAAATCAACAAAAAATTATACTATAAGCACATTTCTTGTTTGCCTGGTGATTATCAGGGATGTCTGGAAGTATAATAAGAGGGGATTATGGTGAGTGCATACTATTTGAAAATAATATACGAAACCAACCTTTTATTCAGTTACTATCGCTCAATAACACCATTTACAATATATCACAGTATAATGAATTAAACAACTTAAAAAACTTTAAACTTTGCCTTTACATCAAGGCTTATTAAAAGCTGAGTATACCTATACGGTATCTGTGTATCAAGCGGGTTGTAGTAAAACCAGCGGTGCCGTATTGTTAATGACAGCCATGTATTAATCTTAATGCTTACGGCATTACGTATCTCAGTCCTGATTTGATAGGTACTATCGCCACCTTGAGGAACCGAAATAAAATTGTCTACGGTAAAGGTGTATGTAAAATAATCCCAGAATGGGAACTGCAATTGGAAAATTGACTCTGCACCATACAGCAAATCTTTTTCAGGATCCTGCGTCTGCTTTTCAAAACCAAAACCTAATCTTCCACTAAAATAGCTATACAAAAACGATGCACCAACCGTTTCACGAAACAAAATTGGGCGCAACCCGTCTTCTTTTTCTACCACCACAGTATCAACCTGAGATTTGTGATAGGGATTTATATAGGGGTTAAAGGTAAAAGTATAAAAAAGAGTCCCGCGCAGTAAATTTTGTAAATATAGCTCATCCTGCCGCATGTAATAGATATAGGGAGTTAGTGTCAATCGGTGGTATTGATTATACACTGTAATATCAGCACTATCCTCAATACCCCACTTTTTATATGTTTGTGATGGCATGCCAGGAGGAGTGGAAGCAGTATCATTGGTTGTAATAACGGAGTTATCATATATATTTGAAAGGTTAATATCAACCGTAAGCCTGAAACGGTTATCTAAGTATGAGAAATCATTTTTAGCAATATTTTTATTCCCCTGTATGTCATTTGTAATAATCGATGACAGTGGAGTCCACGTATTGATATATGAAACCTCACCCACCACAGCAGCTATTGTATCATAGGCTGACTGCGTTGAAACAACACGATACATCCTGTTAGGATCTACCGCCACACCCTGAATTTTCCCTGCCGAAAGCCCGGAAAAAATGAGTGAAGGGGCAGTGCTTATTGCTTGTATCTGTTTACCGCTGAGTCTATAGGTAAAAATGGTGTAATCGTTTTGAATAAGCCGTTGCACATCAATGGAGGTAACTTTTCCGCTTAGCGTTGTTGCAAATATATCACTCACAGTGACAACAGCAACCTCAGCAGTATAGTAGTGGCGCAGCAAATGTGCGATAGTTACTGATGATACACTGGTTGCCGGGAAATTGTCAGCCAGTGTTACTGTTCCAATTTCAGCATAACGCTCCTTCCACAGATTAACCCGTTCAACCAGGTCAATGTAGGAACTATCGCTTACCTTTTTATCTACACTTGAAAAACTTATCTTTTCACATATAAGGTTATCTTTCAATCCCAGCCTGATAGTATAATGACCATTTGATTTTGAAAGTGTAATCACCGAGCGCCCGTCTTCCAGGTCAACACGTGGTGCATATACATCATAGTACAAACCTGCGGCATCACCTCCAGCTAATATAAGATTTATATCAGGATACTCTTTCAAAAGCAGCATGTTCTGATCTGCAGAAAGGCCTGATAGTACAATGATATATTTACACCCCATTCCTTTGAGTGCTGCAATAGTGCTGGTAAGATACTCACCATACCCTGCAAGCGAAATACTTAATGTGCTTTTCTCTGCAACATCGAATATACCTTTTGATGAAGTAATACCAACAAAGCCAATGGCAATATCATTTTTTTTGTGCACCCAGTATGGTTTAAAAATTGGTTTATTGTCTACCGTAATATTAAGAGATAGAAGCTGTGTAAAGCGGCTCCGCGATGCCAGTTCCAGGTTACGCAATCCAACAGCAATATCGTGTGAACCAAGTAGCACAGCATCACACTGTAAAAATTCAAAATAATCAAGCATGACAGCACCATAGCTGTACTTTGATAGCACCCCGGGCGAAAATGCATTGCCTAAATCAATATAGCAATCAACCTGTTTTGTTGCACGCTCTGCAATGATACCGCGGGCAACGGTTAACAGTGGATCAGTAGCATCATCCATATCCAGTGAAAAATTGCCCCGTAAATTGCTGGTTGCAATAATAGTGAGAGTATCATACGCAAACGCACCGGAAAAGAATGCCATAATAAAAATCAGACAGAATGTACAGTAGTAACCAAAACGCATTGTTTATTTGCTTTCTTCTTTTTTTTGCTCGTCTTTCTTTGTTTCACTTCCAGTATCCAGAGCCTTCTTTGGTTCTGCAACACTGGATTTTTTCATCTCATCCAGTTCTTTCTGGATTTTCTGAATGAGTACCTCGGCCTCAGCTAACCTGCTTTTAAGCTGTTCTTTTTCCGAAGTTAATGATGTCACCTGCTTCTGTAAATTATCAATAGTAGTTTGATATTCTATCTCCTTTTTTGCATTCTGATTTACTATATTTTCTTTTTCTTTAATAAAATCAACTTCCTGTTTGCGGATAACTTCATTTAACCGTGCTATTTCATCTGCCATCTTTTTTTCAAGTTCTTTGTTGCGCTGATCCAGTTCCTGCAGTTTAACATCACTTTGCTTTACAAACACATCATATTTTTGCTGTAGCGCAGTATACCGCTGATTCCACATAGCAATATCATTAGTGTACTTTGTTTGCAATGCATTTAAGTCTGACTGCAGCAGATTATTCCTTGATTGAAGATTTACATTTTCCTTTTTATATTTTGCATTTTCAGCTTTCAGAACATCATTTTCGCGCATAAAGAGGTTCAGGTTCTGTGAACATACCCTGTTTTCAGCTTTGAGTTGATCCACAAGCTTTGTATCCTGGGTATTGAGTGTTGCACATGAAGATGCAAAAACAACAATTGCAATGATAAATGTTGAAATGCTTGCAAAATTTCTCATTAATAGCCCCCACTTGCCTGATAAATATAAGGGAACGTCTAAAAACTGTTTTTTGGATATTCCCTTGAATATTAGGATAAAACCGCTTTCTTTATACAAATAAATTTTAGGAAGAAAGCAGTTTTTAGATGTGCCCATAGTCTGTATACTTTGCTGCTAAAGAGGGTGTCCCAAAAGACACCTCATTACAATTACTTTGCACGCGCGTCATTGCAAGGAACGAAGTGACGAAGAAATCCTGTCTTCTGAAGCATAGAGATTGCTTCACTTCGACATGCTCAGTGCAAGCACTTCGACATGCTCAGTGCAAGCACTTCGACATGCTCAGCACAGGCGCTACGTTCACAATGACATTGTACTCACGTCATTGAAAGCCCCACAGTTTGTTTTGAGACGGCCCCAATAGCAATACAATAATCATAAGCAACCTTTACTCAGATTCAACCTTTTTTTATCTTAATCCAGAAAATTATTCCAAATAAAAGCCGTATAAAGGCTCTGACCCCATAGTTAAAAAATTTTAAATAAAAACCGACTAATTGGTATTTTTTTATTGACAATTTTTAATTTTAGCATTAAATGTACCAAATTCCACCGCACTGAGTGAATAATCACTCAATTCGCAAATGATCCTATTTTCCTATCTCACGGTGAATAATATTTCAATATACTAGGGGGGTTCTATGAAATTTTTAACAAAGGTTTGTTTTATTGTGGTTATGCTCTTTGCCAGCACAACCATTTTTGCAGCATGGGTTTATGTGCCCATGAGCATTAATGCCCAAAAAGGCGATATTGTCCTTTCAACAAGTCCCGGATTTATTATGGACCTGCTTGCTATTCTGGGTTGTTACTGGAGCCATAGTGGCATGGCAGTTGATAATGGATATAATATTCGCCACAATACCATGTATGTTAGCCAGATCCCAATAGAGTACAATTACATCTGGTTTATCAAGACTACACCAAAACGTCTTGATCCCACAAGATTAAGCAATGGGCTTCCTGGCATTTTAACTGAAGATATTGATACCGCGTACAATACAACACTAAACTTCCATGCTGCAGGTGGAGCTATACTAAAACCCACTGCTGCCAATGAAGCATTGTACAGGCAATATCTAAATGCTGCTGCAGATGTCTTCAATTACCTCAAAGCGTACTACCGTGTACATGCATACGTCAATATGTATCAGCTTGACTATGCCAATTATTATATAACAGGCCGTGGTAATCATTGCTCAGGGACCTGCTGGTACGCTAACTACTTTGCCGGTAAAACAATGGCAGTGGCCACCATACCGTCTGCTCTTGTGACACAATGTGCCAATTCACTCTATACATCAGTTAAAAATATGGTCCGTGATGAGGCTGGCGGATTTGGTGCATTCATCATTGATATAGAAGGATTATTTGGTACAGGTGCAGATGAAAAGATAGCCAACCAGATTGTTAACACATTTGGTTTTGACAGGTCAACAGATACATCATCATACTGGAGAAATTACATTAATCAGGTAACAGCTACCGCAAATGCACCTGATCATCTCATTCTATCATCATACACCAATCCATCCGGTCACAATGTAGGTGTACAGACAACTTCAACTTCATATTATGGCCAGGTTGAGCCACTTGTAATAACTGATGGATATTATGTTGAAGTCCCTTAATGAGCAAAATCATCTTTAAATAAAAAGGGGGCCCAAAACAAACCGTGGTACTGGCAATAACGCAGGTGCAAAGTCATTGCGAGCGTAGCGCATATGCTGAGCTTGTCGAAGCAAAGCAATCTCAATACCACAGAAGACGAGATTGCTTCGTCACTAGAGTTCCTCGCAATGACAATAAGGCTAAAGTTATTATATATTATAAAGAGGTGTCTTTGGGGACACCCCTTTTTTTACATTTTTCCACGCTTGCTGAAATGAAACCGTAAAGCCTGCATGATTTGAATACACCTGCCAATTTCACCAAATACAGGAATACCACTACGTTCAGCATGTATCTTATAATTTTCAACTACGTCTTTTTCACCTACAAGCCATAAAACAACTGGCTTTTTATGGATACGCATCATTTGCCCAATATCATTGAAAAATGCAGGGTCATAGTAACGGCTTGCAAAACATTCAACGATTATTGCATCAACCGCTGTATCCTTCATCAACGCATCAACCGTTGCTTTATACACTGTATCAAGGCCATTCTGCTCAACAGCAGGCCACAGATCAAGCGGATGCGTTGCCCCCATCCATGAAGGATATAATTTCTGAACTGCCTGTAGGGTATCATCGGAAAGGTTTGCAAGCGGAATAGTATAATCAGCCATTAAATCAGTTGTGACAATGCCTGCACCACCAGAAAATGTCATCAGCGCAACACCTTTATCAGGGCGATAGTTCTTTATATACGAAAACGCTTTCACAATATCAATAAGCTCATATAGATCTATCACCTGCACAACGCCCGCCTGTTTAAATGCTCCAGCCTGCACCGCTGTATTGCCGGCTAAACTTGCCGTGTGGCTCATTGCAGCCTTTTTACCCTGTTCGCTTCGCCCTGATTTTAAAACAACTATCGGTTTTTGCGTGCTTTTCACAATCTGCAAAAACTTCTTCCCATCAACAATTGATTCTAAGTAGCAACCCACCACTCCCGTTTCACTATCGCCGCAAAAATAATCAAGAAGATCTATTTCATTGACATCACACTTGTTGCCAATAGAACACACTTTGCTTATGCCAATGTTGTCACGTTCCAGTACCGACATCAAAAAACCTGCCGACAGCATACCACTTTGCACAATAAGGGACACATCCCCCGGCTTCATTAATGTTTTCCATTTATCAGAGTACATGAATGAAAAGACATTGCGGGTATGACCATCTAAATACCCCATGCAGTTTGGACCCCACAAACGTATGCCAAGGCTTTTAGCAAGTGCCACCGCTTCTTTTTGCAATGCATCACCATGGTTGCCAACCTCAGCAAAACCAGCTGACTCAATTATTATTGCTCTGACCCCTTTTTTTGCTGCTTCTTTAATGGTATCCAGAATAAACCGCGCGGGGATGAAGTAAATTAAACATTCAAAGGTATCCGGAATGGATTGGATATCCGGATAACATTTTACACCCAGTAGCTCAGAGTATTTTGGATTGATAGGATATACTCTACCGGTATAACCACCCAGCACATTTCGCAGGATATGAAAACCACCGGTGCGTTGATTTTCACTAGCTCCTAATACTGCCACCCCATCAGGATGAAAAAAATTATCTAACTCATGCTTCATAACTTCCTCCGTTAACTATTGCTGCAGCCGCATGATATATTGTGTTGCTTTTTGATAATCACCCATCTTTTTATACAGTGAGGCTATTGCTTTTATATACATTTTGTTTTCTGGCTCTCGTTGTAAAGCTTTCCTGTACCATGCAAGAGCATTTTTGTAATCTTTCAGGTGGTAATAGCTTGCCCCAATAAAGTAATCACATTCACGCATTCCCCGTTCATAGGCCTGTTTTAAAACTATCAAAGCCTGCCTGTCATTACCCATATAGAAAAGTGCTTTTCCATAACACAACTGCATTACAGGAGTGTGTGCACCTTTCTTTGCAACAACCATGATAACTTCTTTATAGGATCTGTTAGCATCAAGAGTGGTAATTATTTTTTCTAAATGATGGGTGTCATTGGGGATGTCATCTAACGCAATAAGGATAAATGCACCTTTCACATTGTCTTGCGATAGTAGATATAATCCGGTATATTTTTTAATTTTTTTATTTGCCGGGTACAGCATGCTGCCATGTTCACAATATCGCTTTACCCTGGCATAATCTTTGTTGTTATACGCTTGTTCAATTTTTTTTACCAATGCTGCTTCATCTACTTTTTCAATTTTTTGATAATAAAATGCAAGATAGTACCTGTACACTTCAGGTGCATAGAAATAAGAAACTGCAATTGCTGCACAACCCACAAGAAATAAAAAAAATTTAAATTTCATAGTTTAATTACCAATCATTAACCTGACGAATTCTTTGAAATACAGGTAATTCGTCAAGAAAAAAAGAATAATATACTTATATCATTTTGCAAGTTCAAGTTTGAAGTGCAACATTGAGCCATCCCCGTAAAACTCATACCAAGATTTCCATCCTTTAGACTCCCGTGGATGGTTGTTTTTTCATACGTACTTTTTCAAGCTTCTTTATCCTCTCTGAAGCAATTTTTTAGGATTGTCTTTATCCCACTATGCACTTTCTTTTGTCCAGACGGCAACAAAAGAAAGTGCCAAAGAAAAATGCCTTTTGCTTTCTGTATGTATCATATCTTTGCCAGCGTGCTGCGGACGCCCTCCTGGCTATGTCCTCGCACCCAACATATGACGCCGTACCTCCTGTACGGCTGACATTGCCATACCATTGCTTATGAAAATTTTTAAGATTTCCTTGTCCATTATACTCACTACCCACTGGTATTCCACTGTATCTTTGAAGTAAGTGTTGAGGAATGCCCCCTTAACGTTTGCGATATTTCCCATGAAGATGTTCCTTTATGATATACCATTTTTTGATGACAATTCTTTCTCCCAAGTCTATATGCCTCAAAGATACATCATTTAATTTTTTGTTGTGAGAACATCCACTGTAAAGGAAGTATTATGTATGATGCTACATTTTTTTTATTTTGTGTTGCACTTCATTGTTGAATTTGCCTTAGAATATAATGTTTGTCTAAATAATTTGATAGGGGGTTATATCTAAATGAAAACATATATATTTTATACATCTGAAGGTTTTACCCAGGACAGTAACTTTGAACAGACCGAAAATTGCCAGATTTTAGATTGGCAAAAAGGGAATAATGAAAAAGAAGCATTTGAAAATTTTAAAAAAGAAAATCCAGATATACCATTTAAAAGTATTTGATGCCAGGAATTAGCAAATGAGAGAGTTTATTATTTTGAAATTTGAGCAAGCAATGTGTTTTTTTTACTTCATGAAGAGGATACCCTATATTATCTATGTGATTACCTTAACTGATGTAAATAGCTAACATTTAGGAAATGATTATAAATAAAAGATTAAAAAATCCGTTTTTTTGAGTGAATTCAAAAATTTGATAAATAAATTACTAAACTAAAAGCTACTGCTGGTGAATACAGAAAGATGGCAGAATACTGGAAAAAACAAGGTTTTACATTTATCTGGATAACTGATGGAAAAGGATGGAAAACAGCAATGAAGCCATTGAAAGAATATTATGATGATGGTAATTATTTACTTAACATTACTATGTTGGCAAATGGATACTTAAAGGATATAATTGAATAATAAAAACCAATATTTACTAAATATAACAAACAATTTCTCTCTTGACTTATTAAAAAATAATAGATACCATTTATATATAAATATCAAAAATTGATTATCAAAGTTTTATCATTTGGTTTGCTATAAAAATTTGAATTGACAGAATTAGTAGCTAAAATATTTTATATACAATCTGCTAATATTTATACATAGCAGATTGAAAGGGGGGTTATGGAGCAGAATACTGCAAAACTGGAAGATTTTAAAAGGATTTATCCAGAAAAGTTTCTTCCAGAAGAAAAGATTTTTAGCCACATCAACAGGGGCGATAGAATCTTCATTGGTACTGCCTGTAGCGAACCCCAGTATTTAGTCAATGCACTTGTTGAATATGTAAAATCATACCCCAAGGCATTCTTTGATACTGAAGTCATCCATGTGTGGACGTTAGGCGTTGCACCATACGCTGATGAAAAATTTAAGCAAAACTTCCGCCACAATTCATTTTTTATTGGCAACAATACCCGTGAAGCCATCAATCAGGGCATAGCCGATTACACGCCTATTTTTTTATCCCATGTACCAACATTGCTGCGCAAGGGAATTATTGAAATTGATGTTGCACTAGTTCAAACATCATTACCTGATGAACATGGTTTCCTTAGTTTAGGCGTTAGTGTTGATATTGTAAAAACCGCAGTGGAAAGTGCACGGCTTGTGGTGGTACAGGTGAATAAACACATGCCTCGCGTGCATGGTGATGCATTTATTCATATTAAGGATGTTGATTTTATAGTACCCCATGATGAACCCATTCTTGAGTTTACCACTAAAGCCTCAGATGAAATATCAAACCGCATTGGCAAATATGTATCACTTATAATTCAGGATGGTGACACCATACAGGTTGGCTATGGCAGGATGCCCAATGCAATTCTCAAACATCTTATCACAAAAAAAAATTTGGGAGTGCATACGGAACTGCTTACCGATGGCATTGTGGAGCTCATGAAAGCCGGTGTTATCACCAATTCTGAAAAAACTGTGGATAGAGGCAAAACTATTGCCTCTTTTTGCATGGGCACACAATCTACCTATGAATATATACACGACAACCCATCAATTGAATTTAAAACTATCGACTATACTAACAATCCGCTCATCATTGCGCAGCAACGCAGGATGACTGCAATAAATGCTGCACTGCAAATAGATCTAACAGGTCAGGCCACTGCCGAGTCGCTGGGCAAAATGTTCTTCAGCGGCATAGGTGGTCAGGCCGATTTCATGCGAGGTGCTGTACTTGCCCCTGGTGGCAAAACTATCCTTACCCTTCGTTCAACCACAGAAAATGAACAGGAATCACGTATTGTGCCGTTTATACCAGAAGGTGCCGGCATAACGCTTAACCGCGGTGATGTCCATTATGTGGTAACCGAGTACGGGATAGCCTATATCCATGGCAAAAACATCAGGGAACGGGCTATGGATTTAATAGCGATAGCTCATCCTAAGTTCAGACCATGGCTTATAGAAGAAGCCAAGAAAAACGGTCTCATTTACCGCGATCAGGCTTTTATACCGGGTAAAAAAGGCGAGTACCCTGAACACCTTGAAACATACCGTACCACAAAGACAGGCATCAAGCTAAAGCTGCGTCCTGTCAAGATCAGCGATGAAGAACTCTTAAAGGACTTTTTCTATTCACTATCCGACCAGAGCCTCTACAGGCGCTTTATATCAACACGTAAAGACATGCCCCATGAGCGGCTTCAGGAAATGGTGGTAATTGATTACACCAAGGAAATGGTAATTTTAGCTGTGATTGAACAAAACGAAAAAGAAGTTGTGGTCGGCGTTGGTCAGTACGGTATTCAGGAATATCAGCATTGGGCAGAAGTGGCATTTGCTGTGCGTGATGATTATCAATATAAAGGCATTGGTCAGGTATTGTTATCATATCTGACTCAAATAGCAAAGAGAAATGGTTTACTGGGATTCACGGCAGAAGTGCTTGTGGAAAACAAGCCCATGCTGCATCTATTTGAAAAAATGGGGTTCAATATAGAAAAGAGGAGTAGCGCAGGAGTATATGAATTGAAGATGGAATTTAGGGGAGATGAACAATGAAAGCAAAAAAGGATAGTATTGTATCTTTATTCCAGCCCAAAAGTGTTGCAATAGTTGGCGCTTCATCACAACCAGGCAAAATTGGGTTCAGCATCACCCGCAATATCATTCAGGGTGGTTTTAAGGGGAAAATTTATCCAATAAACCCAAAAGGTGGTGCAATTTTAGGCGTTGATTGCTACCCAAGCATTTCAGACGTTAAGGATGAAATTGACGTAGCAACAATCTGTGTTCCTGCAAAATTAGCATTTGATGCAGTTAAGGAATGCGCTGATAAAGGCGTCAAACATGTTCAGATTATTACCTCAGGCTTCTCTGAAGTTGGAGAGGTTGAACTGGAACACAAAATTGTGGAATATGCTAATTCCAAGGGAACACGCGTACTTGGCCCAAACATCTTTGGCGTATACTCTGCATCAGGTAATTATAATTCAACATTCTCTGCCACAGATATTTTACGAGGGAATGTTGCTATCCTTACCCAGAGTGGTGCATTGGGAATAGCAATGATAGGAAAAACTGCAGTTGAGAATATGGGATTATCCGCTATCGTATCATTGGGCAACAAAGCAGATATTGACGAAGCAGACTGTTTAGATTTCGTCATGCGCGATCAGGAAACAAAAGTTATTTTAATGTACATTGAAGGCGTAAAAGATGGCGAACGTTTTATTGAAGCTGTTCGCGAAGCAACAAAGTTAAAACCAATTGTAGTATTAAAATCAGGCCGTTCAAAACGTGGCGCAATGGCTGCTGCAAGCCATACCGGTTCACTGGCCGGTTCTGATGAAATCTTTGATGCTATTGCACGGCAGACTGGCCTGCTGCGTGCAGAAAGCTTACAGGAAGCATTTAACTGGTGTAAATTTTTAGCATATTCACCACGCCCCAAAGGCAAAAATACTGTTATCGTTACCAACGGTGGCGGTATTGGTGTTATGGCAACCGACGCATGTGAAAAATATGGTGTGGAGCTTTATGACGACCAGCTTGTATTAAAAGAAGTATTTGGTCCGGCAACACCTGACTTTGGTTCAACCAAAAACCCGGTGGACATTACCGGTGGAGCAAAAGCTGCCGATTATGACCTGGCACTAACCGCACCAACACGTTCTGAAGACATGCACGCAACACTGGCATTGTACTGCGAAACAGCTACATTTGATGCCGAAAACTTAGCGCCAATGATCAGAGATACCTATGGCAAGCATTTAGCCAGCGGTAAGCCTGTTGCGTATGCGATAGTTGGTGGCAAAGTAGTTGAAGATGCAGTAGTACAACTGCGTAAAATGAATGTGCCAGTTTTCCCTGAAGTATACGAAGCAGTTTCCTGTATGGGTGCTTTGTATAAATATACCAACATGTTAGCCGAACGTGATGACAGTGTAGAAGATGCACAGATGGACATAGCTACAATTAACAAGATTATCGATGGCGCACTTGCTGACGGAAGAACATTCCTTCTTGCTAATGAAGGCCAGGCTGTCATGAAAGCCTCCGGCGTCATGATACCAGGTGCAGGTATTGGCAAATCAATAGACGAGTGTGTACGATTGGCCGAACAGATAGGTTACCCGGTTGTTATGAAGGTTGTTTCCCGTGACATCTTACACAAATCTGATGCTGGCGGTGTAGCATTAGATATATTGAATAAACAAGAAGTAATGGATGCCTATGAAGCTATTATGAAGAACTGTCGCGCATACAAGGAAGATGCAGTCATAGATGGCATTGAAGTATGCGAAATGGTTCAGAAAGGTGTTGAGCTCATCATAGGAGCCCGCAGAGACCCACAATTAGGACCCATTGTCATGTGTGGTCTGGGTGGTATTTATGTTGAGGTCATGAAGGACGTTGCATTCAGGGCAGCATCAATCAATAAGAAAGAAGCCCGCTCAATGCTTTCTGAAATACGCTCATATCCATTACTGTTAGGCGTTCGCGGTGAAGAGCAGAAGGATATTGATATTGTTGTTGACACAATTATCAAAGTTGCAACAATCATAAGGAAGATACCGCGAATCACAGATATCGAGATTAATCCTGTCGTTGTCTATGAGCAGGGCAAAGGCCTTAAAGCTGTAGACGTCAGGATAATAATTTCTAAATCGTAAGCGAGGTGTAATTATGAATAAAATAGTATTTGCGTGTACACGAAGAAGCGCCGGGAAAACAACTATTTTCACTGGTTTGGCAAAAGCAATGGGGAAGGAAGTGGCATATATGAAGCCCTTTGGCGATAGATTGATATACCGTAAAAAACGCTTGTGGGATTATGATGCTGCACTTTTAACAAATCTTTTTGGCTTAGAAGAAAATCCTGAAGATATGACCATTGGTTTTGAACATGCCAAGCTGCGCTATGTGTATGATGAAGCCAGGATAAAAGAAAAGCTTCAGGAAGTGGCAAAATCAATTGCCAAAAACCGTGAAGTCCTCTTCATTGAAGGGGGCAAAGACTTAGCCTATGGCGTTTCAGTATATCTTGACCCAATCACCGTTGCAAAATCACTTGATGCCAAGCTGGTTCTCGTCGTAGGCGGCAATGATGACGTCATCATTGATGACATTACACTTTTCAAGAAGTATGTAGATACAAGCGATATTAACTTCCTGGGTGTTATCATCAACAAGATTCACAACCTGGATGATTTCAAGAGTACCTATGCTGATAAAATTGAAAAAATGGGTGTTCCTATTTTAGGAATGATTCCCTATGCAGCTGACCTTACCTACTTCTCTATGGACTATCTGTCAGAAGCATTGTTTGCCAAAGTAATAGCTGGTGAAGCTGGCTTAAATAAGGTTGTGAAGAATGTATTTTTAGGCGCAATGTCGGTTAATGAAGCGCTACGAAATCCTCTTTTCAATAAAGAAGGTAAGCTTTTAATAACAAGTGGCGATAGAAGTGACATCATTATTTCTGCGCTTGAAACAAATACTGTTGGTATCATTTTAACCAACAATATTCTGCCGCCTTCAAACATCATTTCAAAAGCAGCTGAAAAGAACATCCCGCTGCTTTTAGTTTCAAGTAATGCATATCAGGTAGCAGGCCAGATTGATAAAATGGAAGCGTTATTGACCAAAGACAATAAAGAAAAGATTGCACTGGCAGAAAAACTGGTAAAAGAAAATGTAAAGGTATCTGCTCTATAGACGCAATTGACATTGGCAAAAAAAGGGGCTTTTATAGCCCCTTTTTTTTATGCATTTATTTTAATTTTAGATTATACTGTGCCAACAAAACGGCAGCAATGGAGATATTGATTATAAACATCATTTTTTTCAATGCATTATGATAGATAGTGCATCACAGTAAATGCTTACGTTCACATCAAATAATTATTTGGTGGTATAAACTTCCTTGACAGGGCATAACGTTGTTATGCTATAGTACTTTCAGTTTATCATAACTATACCAATGTGTCATGTATGGCAACACCCTATATGTTACAAAATATGTACGATAGTTCTGTTTATTTGTGCCAGGAACGTATCTGGCATCAAATAATTGATACAGCATTTCAGCGTGGATTTCAGCCTGTGGGCACACGGCTTGATTATTATTACGAGTTAGATCTGGTATGGGATGCTGAGACTACATTTATGGAAAAGATATTCATGTCTATAATGACACATGCACGCTGTCTAAACTGGAATAAATATAATTTCAAAGACAGGGAAAACCAGATAGTATGCGATGAAGACTGCAGTGAATTATTATATGTTTTACAGGATATATTGCCTCAGGATTTAAAAGATTTTTTTTCCAAAGGCTCGTTTAGAATTTGCAGTGAATAATAAATAATTTTATTACTAAAGGGGGTTATTTGTATGGCCATTGTAGAATGGAAAAAGGATGAAAACATAGCAATTATCACCATGAACACTACTGAAAACCGCCACAACGTTATGTTTGCACAGGCCATGTTGCAGGCTCTGGATGAAATTGAAGCTGATAAGGAAATTAATGGTATTGTGCTTACATCAAGTGATGCAAAAAATTTCAGTTTAGGTGTTGATATTGAATGGCTGATGCCACGCATGGCCGAAAAAGATTTCAAGGCAATCAAAGACTTTATGTACGGCATGAATAACGTGTTTAAGCGCTTGCTGCTTATACCCATGCCAGTTGTTGCAGCCATAAACGGGCATGCATTTGGCAATGGTGCAATCCTTTCCTGTGCATGTGATTTCAGGTTTATGCGCTCCGATAGAGGATTTTTCTGCTTTCCTGAAGTTGATTTAGGAATCCCATTTTTGCCAGGCATGATTGCTTTTGTCAAAAAAGCTATTCCCTATTATAAATTTAATGAGATGAAACTCACCGGCAGGCGTGTGGGCGCACCAGAGCTTGCTGAACATCATGTGATTGAAAAAGCCTGTGCCAATGTTGAAGAACTCATGAAGGAATCAATTGCGTTTGCAAAAACATTCAAGAAAAAACGTGGAATTTTTGGGGAGCATAAAAAAAGGCTTCACAAACATATCATTGAAGTTATTGATAAGGAAGATCCTGAGTTTATTGAATCATTGTTCTTATTTATTCAAGATTAAAATATCAAAATGAAAATCAATACTATAAACCCTCGCTTACCATGGTGAGGGTTTTTTGGTATACAAAAATTTCATTGACATATTAATGTCCATTCATTAATTTTTTACAGTAACTATCGCACACAAAAAAAATATGAGGAGGTTTTTTAATGTCATTGGATCCTTCTGTAAAAAAAGTCCTGGAATTGCTAAAAAATATTGAATTAAGCAGTTTGACCGTTGAACAGGCTCGTGCATTGATGGACATGGGCATTGAAAGACAGATAAAAGAAGATGTAAAATCAACCAGAGATTTTGAAATAACATACAATGGTATATCTCTTCCCTGCCGTCTCTATGAGCCATTTACCACTACTGATGCACTTATTATATATTATCACGGTGGGGGTTTCATGTTTGGCAACATTGAGCTTTTTGACCATGTATGCAGGAAAGCAGCCAATTCTTCAGGTTGTAAGGTCATATCGGTTGAATACAGATTAGCTCCAGAACATAAATTCCCGGCGGCTGTTGATGATGCATATCATTCATTCAGATGGATTAAAGAGCATGCTCATAACTATGCTGTGAATCCTTTAAAAATTGCAGTTGCTGGTGACAGTGCCGGTGCTAACCTTACCACTGTAACCTGTTTGCGATGTAAAGATACCAGTATGGATTTACCCAAACTCCAGGTGCTCTTTTATCCGGTTGTTGCACCAGATGTGTGTTCAGAATCAGTACGACAATTTGGAGATGGATTTTTTTTAACCAGAGCTTCAATGAAATGGTTTACACAGCTTTATCTTTCTTCACCTGCCGATCTTATTAATCCCTACATGTTTCCAATCTTTCACCAAAACCCTGGTGGACTGCCCGAAGCTATTATCATAATAGCTGAACATGACCCGCTGCGCGATCAAGGCGAAATGTATAACCTGTTTTTACGTGAAGCAGGTATACAGTCAACATGTATTCAGGCAAAGGGGATGATACATGGATTTTTGAATTTCAGCTACCTTATACCATCGGCTGTAACAATTGCAGATATGGTATGGTGTGTTGTTGGTAAAAAACTAAACATGTAAATGAAGAATATTTATACTTTGAAATATTCAAGCATTGCTTTTAGTTGCTGAGCCATAGAAGCCAAATTCTGGGCACTTGAATTCATCTCTTCTGCTGTACCTGCCACATTCTGTGTTAATGAATTAATGGTATTGATTGACCTCACAATCTCATCTATAGCGCTTTTCTGATCTTCAACGGAATCAAGTATCTGTCGTGAAAGTGACTCGGTGTTATCCCATACCTGTTTCGTCTCGTTGAATATTTCACTCTGTTCCCGGATTTTTTGTCCCATTGTACTTACTTCACGGCTTATGGATTCAATTCCTTTAATTATATTTGACATAGCAGTGACTGTATTTTCAGTAATAATGATTCCTTGTTGAATTTCTTTCTCATTAGTTTTTACAAGTATATCAATATCCTTAAGGCTCTGTGCAATCTGGTCAGCTAATTTGGTTATTTCATCAGCCACAACTGCAAAGCCACGTCCCGCCTCCCCGGCGCGTGCTGCTTCAATTGCAGCATTCAGCGCAAGCAGGTTAACCTGATCAGCTATACCACGTATAATCCCAGCAATATTTGAAATACCACGGGAGCTTTCAACTATCTTGTGCATACTTGTTTTCATCTGTTGTAGCGATAGTTGTCCCTGCTCTGCATCTTTGCTTATGGATTCAGTTTTTTGTGCTGATTCCTCCATTATCAGCAAAAATGAAAAAATGGATTGCGATAGTTCCTGTAAATGGCTGGAAAACTCACCCAAACTTTTTGATTCGTCTTTAGTATGTATTACAATTGAATCAAGGTTTGCCGATATTTCTTCAATCGTAGCAGTAATCTCTTCCGTTGATGCTGATTGATTGGATGCAACTTCTGATAGTGCACTTATACCAGCAGACATCTGTTCAGACGCTGTGGACAACTCATCAGATGAATTTTTTATCTGGCTAATTACCGAACCAATTTTAGAAGTCAACGTTTTAACTGACGTTGCAATTATGCCAATTTCATTGCCATAGATTACTTCAGGAGTAATTGATATATCGCCTTCTGATATCCTGTATATTGCATCACGAATAATTGTAAAAGGCTCAAATGCAAATGTTAATATCATAGCACTTGCAAGTATACCTAATACGATAACACCAAATGCCAGAAACCCAACAAATACTATGGTATTACGTATAGCAAGCCCAATATCATTTTCATAGACCGTTTGTGCAACAGCAAAGGATGGCTCATTATTCTCTAGCACATAAACAAATTTTCTTTCACCTTCCCAGATATATTTAACCACCTTCTTTTTCTGAAAAGCTTCACTACCCCAGGTATATTGTTTAAGATTTTCCCTGCCTATATAATCTGTTTTTGGATGTGCTAAAAACAGGCCATTCTTATCCATAATTAACATATACCCACGGTTACCAATTTTGTAATGTAAAAACTTTTTCTGAAACAAGGCATTCACGTCATAGCAAATACAATACCACAGGTTATTATTTTTAGCGGCACATACTGCAACTGACCTTTGTATGTCAGGAATATAAACAAAATCTCCAATAAAACTTTTCCTTTTTTTCATCCCTTGAGTCATCCCCAATGTATCTGATTGTAAGCCAGCAACTTTCCCGGTTAACGAACGCAGTGCTACTGCGTTTCCTTCATCTTTCATTATGAATATATCAATAATTTCATCTTTCCCCTTCATATACCCCAATGTATCAATACTTCCTTCACGAGCCGCAACTGAAACTAATTCTATACCTGTATAGAGATAATTTTTCACATCATTGGCAATAGCTGATGCGTTTATTTGCATTTGCTGTCCAAACTCATTAATACGTGCTTTAAATACAAACAATAAAGAAGATGAAGCAACAAGCAGAACAGCTAACAATACCATAGAACTTATTGAAACAGTAAGGGCATTCTTTAATGAACCCCAAAAACTTATATTTTTTTGTTGTGCAAAGCCCAGTAAATCTTTGATAAAATCATTATCAGCTATAAACTTGTTGATTAGTACCTGAGAAACAACTGTCATAGCAAAACTAACCGCTACCAGTATACACGCACCTACTACAAAACATACCAGTATGGTTTCAATATCTATTTTTACAATCCACATGCCGGCAATGACTATGATGATGCTACCAAGCCAGAAAAGTATACCAATAAATGAACGCATCACCGGCAAAGAAAAAAGTCTTTCTCTGATTAATATCTTACAATGCGTATCAACTTCACGGCCATCTTTCAATGCATCAGCCATCTGTACAAAAGGTTTAAACATGTATTTTTGCACAGGAGGAAATACCACCAGGGCAATCACTGCAACAATACCAATTATTATTAATATATTGTAGAGCTGTTGGAGGGGGATGTCAGTTGATAGGGTAATGGCAATAACCGCCAGGGGGATAATTATGCAGTATTCGACGAGAGTGGTATAAAGATAAAAACGTTTCATGAATGCACGGATAGCCCCTTCCATTGCAACCCTCCATTATTTTTATTTTGACCATCCTAATTACACCATCAGTATGAAGTTTTGTCAATGTATTATTTTATCCTTATATATTCTATTTCAGCTTTTGCTTTTCCGTTGCATACAAGAATATAAATACCGGAAAATTTCAAAAGATCATGTTTTTTTGCACTAATCTTACGCGCTACAAGCTCCCCATCAATAAATAATGAAAGCGTTTTGCCTTCACTGCGCAATTCATACTCATGCCATTGTGTAGTAGCATAGGGAATTTTGTATCCACACACATCAACCTCTTCAGGCAATAATGTTATTACAGCAGCAAGCCCTCCATAACCAACGACTCCAGCAAGAATGACATTCCCGCTTAGTAAGCGCCCTTTTACCCTGCACACCATATTCTGAAAGCTTCCGGTCTTTTTATAAAGTCCACCCTTTTCATCTGAATTGAGCTTAACAATATTTGTATCTTTAAGTTTGGTAAAACTTATAGCTTCCTCAAAGCCAGAGTACATATGTTGCCAGCCCTTGGGTGTATGCGAATCTATCCATTCGTTAAACCTTTCATCAATAGTAAAGATTTCATCATTCTGGGTTATAGCTCCTGTTACCGGCTCAATGCGCTCCAAAAACTTGCCAAACACCCAGCCGCGGCTGCCACTTAATGAAACCACCCTGTACCAGTAGTCGCGCACATCGCCAATCTGCACCGAATCCATTGAGCGCTCTAATTGAATAACAAATTCGCCTTTATTAAGGTTGCCAGTGATTTGTCCGTGAGTACCAGCTGAATCTCGCAGATTGACATTTTCACCTTTGCACCTGAACAACCGGTAATACTCTACACTGGAGTTATACTTATTACAAAAGTTCTGTATCATCTCAGTAAGCTTTTCAGCATGCCCTTTTAATTCAATCTTTGGATTTTCCAGCGCTTTTAATACTATATTGACAAGCGATGACAGGTAAGTGGTTTCAGGATAGCGTTTATAGAACTCCATAACTGGATTGATAGTACCCGGATGTTTACTCATAGTAAATTGCAACATATCAAAGTCTATTGATTCTATGTAGCGACTGCCGGGATACAATGACACAAATTCGTCATATACCTTACCACCCATGGATATATAACACTCTGGTTCAATAATAAGTATTAGATCCACCTGTGCTTGTTTATTTATTTCTTCTAACTTAATTTTGAGCTTAGATATTATTTTTTTGTTTTTTGTTTTTAGTATTTCAGCGCATTCATCGGCATAGTCTTCATTCATTTCATTAATAAATCCTAAAAGCGCTTTTAACCGGTAATAATATATGCGTTCACCATCTTCATAATTTGCAGTTTTTGCAAGTGTATTAAGCACATTTAATGCCTTTTTATAATTTCCGCTGTCAATATGCTCAATAGCATTGTCAATGGTTGCCGGTGTCATGGCTCTATATACAAGGACACCAGCAATGGCCACAACGATAACTATAGCAGCTATAAATTTCTTAGACATATATTCCTCACCATGGATACACATTGTTCACAATCATTGCTAAAAGTTCATGAGCTCGCTCAACAAATATACCTGTGTTCCCTGCATCTACCTCATTAAAGCCTTTACAATGAAAGCGATAGTTCATGCCAGGGGCATATATTACAAAAGGAACGGGATCGCTTGAATGTGTGCGCAGGCTAAGCGGTGTGGGATGATCAGGCATCACCAGCACAGCAAAGTCGCCGTAGCGATTGAGCATATTCACAACAGGACCCACCACCTTTGCATCAAAATCCTCTATTGCTTTAAGTTTGTGTTCTAAATTGCCTTCATGTCCGGATTCATCAGGTGCTTCGACATGCAAAAACACAAAATTTGCATTCTTCATTGCATCAATGCAGGCCTGTGCTTTACCACTATAGTTTGTATCAATATAGCCTGTTGCGCCTTCAACATGAATTGGGGTTAGCCCCGCTGCTCTCCCAATACCATGTATCAGGTCAACCGCTGCAATGGTATGCCCGTGTAATCCAAACCTCTTTGACAAAGGTTCCATCTTTGGCCTGAATCCACCTCCCCACAGCCAGATTCCTGTTGGATTGCCCTTAAACTTTTGTTTTCCGGCTTCAATTTCTTTACTATATGCTATCGCCCTCGCTGCCTTTTGCATGATAGCATTCAGCAGATCACTGTTTGCACCCTCAGGCAAATACTCATGAATTTTTTTCCCCTGTATATCATGGGGCGGTGTGGTAACCGGCAGATCACCATTAAAATTTCGCACCACCATAATATTGCGATAGGATACACCTGCATAAAATTCAACACCATCCATAGGTATTGCATCTTTTATAACATCAATGACAATCTTTGAAAACGCTGAATCAATGTGCCCTGCAGCAAAATCTATCATAATATCATGTTCGATAGTTACCATATTACACCGGAACGCAACATCAGAAGGTCCAAGTTCTATTCCCATATTCAACGCCTCAAGTGGTGCTCTGCCGGTATAACAAGTAGCAGGGTCATAGCCAAACACCGAAAGGTTTGCGACATCACTTCCCGGTGGCATCCCAAAAGGTATAGTGCGGGCAAGACCGCATATACCATTTTTTGCCAGATAATCCATGTGCTCGGTTTTAGCATATTGTAATGGCGTTTTACTATCTAACTCTTCAATTGGGTAATCAGCCATGCCGTCGCCAACCAGTATTGCAATTTTTCGTTCACTCATAGAGTAATTCCACCATATCTCCTGTTGTTACAGCTAAATGCTTGCTACAATCCTTTTGATTCATACAGATCTCAATAAAACCACTGCTTCCCGGTAATATGCCAAATGCACTGTTGGGTAGCTCGGCATACGTTTTACAGTGGTTTAAAGTATAGCGCCGATTGCCAGCAATTAATGTGTGCAATTGTAGTGAGTATCTGTTATTTGGCAATGACAAAATGCAATTACCAAATCTGTCAATGTGAACTATTTTTGTAAGGGCTCTATCTCTATTGATTTCATACCATGGGAATGTATGGTGTAAATAATCTGTGTACTCCTTACAATGTATAGCATCTATACCCTGCAAAGCTAATCGAGCAGCTAACACAGCAAAAATATCTCTGCCATGAAATGTTGAAGAAGCATGGACAAACTCCACAGTTTCTACTGCCCACACTTTTATGCTATCCTTATTAAAGCACCCTGCTATTCCATTATCTGGTATAAAAAAATAGTACCTTCCATCATGTACCAGTAAAATATTTCGTTGCGTTCCCACCCCCGGATCCACTACCACAACAAACACCGTACCTTCCGGGAAATAGCTGTATGATGTTGCCAGTATGAACTGAGCATGGTCTACTGAATAAGGAACAACTTCATGGCAAATATCAACTATCTGTCCATTATATCCCTGGGAGTGTATAACCCCCTTAACAACACCTACATATGGGTCGGTTATTCCAAAATCCGTAATAAGGGCTATCATGATCAACCTTTGTACTTTGTTACTATTTTTTAAATTATATCAAACTATTGTCAAATTGAAAAAATCTCAGTTTATTTAATCTTCAACATGGACTTAAAAATAGTGTCATTCTAATCTTATCTTTGTTAGGTAAAATAATTTATCACAATGGAATGAGGGGCAGATTCAAGAATAAAGTGCACCACAAAATAAAAAAATATAGCCTCATATAACACATCCTTTAGAGTGTATGAAAGTAAAAAAATTAAAGGAGGCAATGTGCAGATATACTTTTAGCAACGTAAAAGTATAGTTTATCTTATGTTATTAAATTACCTTTAGCCGTGATGGCTATTGGGTGGCCAGTTTCACCAATTCTGGTGGTGGTCCCCAGTAAAATTGACAACACGGTATGCCTTCTTCTAAGTAAAATGAAAATGTGTAGCCACTAAAGCGATAGTTATCGGTATTATCCTCACTGTCTAAGGCATCAAGATAATCATATAGATAATTCTCAACACAATACGCTATAATCTTAGCCAGTGACATCTTACATATTTTGCGCACATCCATCACAAACTCATACTCATTCTCATACAAATACAAATGTACCCGCTTCCACGTTTGGTACCGCTTTCTATACTGTAATCGTTTATAGCTTTTTACAGGGATCTTTTTATACGAAAACACATAGTTTATGAAATTTATAACAAATGTATGAAGCGATAGTTTACGGATAGTGGCATTTTCTTTTAGTAGCTCTAAGTGTTCATAGGCAATACAGGTGGTAGTTTCTATATTCATATATTTCCTCCAAAGTATATATATATATAATACAACAATACTACTACTGGAACAAATTTCAACTATAAATTGTATGTGGTAAAAAAATAATAAAACAAGTATTACGGGATTCCTTCAAGTAATTAGAATTGTAAATATAAGTGAATAAAAAGTGTATATAATTTTAAAAAAAAATGGGCTCATAAAGCACAGGTTTTTTTCTTTGGCACTTTCTAATTATATGATATTTTTTACCAAAGAAAAAAAGTTTTGCTCATTTAAGTGATGAGGGAATTGATAGTATAACTAAGATGATATATACACGTCCACGAAAGTCTAAAGAATAGAAATCTTCGTATGAGGTTTTACAGGAAAAACTAAATGTTGCACTTCAAACTTGAACTTGCATTATATAAACTAATTTTATGTAAAAAAGGCTTGCAAATAACCCATACTCGTAGTATAAGTTATAAATGAAATGGTAGATAATTATAATTATTCATTTTAACTTATCACGTATGGAAAACACATTAGAAAAAATTCAATTCAGGCTAAACCAGAGCAGGGAAAAAATCAAGTTAGCTACTATCTTCCTTGAAAAGAAGAAATATTGTGATTCGGTTTTAGCTTCTTACCGGGCAATTTTTTACGCTATCCGTGTGTTATTGGTTGATAAGGATATTGATTCAGACGATCCAGACAGGATTATTGAGATATTTGAAAAATATTTACAATCTACATTATTTGGAAATACAAATATTATTGAAATAGCAAAGCGATCAAAAGAGATCAAGGATAATGCTGTTAATTCAAATGGTCAGATCCAATATGAACAAGCTGAAGTGATTCTTAACAATGCAAAAACAATTTTACATGAAGTTGAACGGTATTATTCACATTAACCACTTTTCCATTGGGAACCATCATTGAAATATTCCTTTTTCCATATAGGAACACTTTTCTTTAATTCATCAATAATAAACTGAGATGCATTAAATGCTTCTTTACGATGCATGGCAGTAACAATAATTACTACACTTGCCTCCCCTATATCAACCCGGCCTAACCTGTGTACCACAATACAATCATTAATGGTAAATTGTTCTGAAGCCTTCTGCATGATTGTATTAAGTTCTTTTATTGCCATGGACTCATGTGCTTCATATTTTAAATATAGTACTTCTTTATCATTGTCTATATTTCGTGGTCTTCCAATAAAACATACCACTGCGCCATCGGAAGGATTAGTGCACTGTACAAGCAATGCATTTACATCAATTGGTTCATACTGTAATGTACACCGCATCATAAAGGAATCAGCCTCCTCCTACGGGAGGGATAAGGTCAACAACATCATTTTCATGTATTACCGCATCAGGGGAACAATACTCTTCATTTATTGCTACAAATATAGTTTTAGCTATACGCTTAAATTCCTGATTTGAATGCGCTAAAAGTCGTATCAGTTCAGACGCTGTTATATCATTTTCTACATCAAATTGTTTTTCTCTGAAACCTAACATTTCAGCTGCTTCTGCAAATGCCTGTACTGTAATTTTCATAATTTTTCTATTTCTTCTTGGTGTTTCGTTTTTTCATAAAAAGGTAATGTTTCACATAAGGGTGAAACATCTCAGGCACTGTTGCCAGTTCTAATTCATCTGAGTGATTAATAATCTGATTAACAAGATTTTTTGTTAAATCATCTTCAGCAGAATCTATTACCGTTCTGAAACGTTTTACCACTTCTTTGTCAACCGCATCAACTGCTAACTTGCTCATAACAGCACATAATTTTAAAAGATTTGTTTTTCTTTTGCCTTTTGATTGTGGCTTTTTTGAATCCTTCTTCAATGGCATGAGACAATGACCTCCCAAAAAATAATCAGCAATGTTAAAAGTATTCTATATTATGTAAAGATTAATTTCAAAAAAATATAAACAATAATAATCTTAAGAAAACTATGTATTACAATATATAAGGAAACTTCTAAAAACTATATTTTCGGATATTTTCTTGTGGGCACCATATAATTAGGATAAAACCGCTTTCTATTATATGAATAATTTCGTAAGAAAGCAATTTTTTCAAGGTGCCCATAAAAAGTATGGAAGAAATATGAAACATATATCTCAATTTTTATACAATAAAATTTTTTTAATCAGCAATAATTCCCTAAAAAATTTCATAATGAATATAGGGGCCGTCTCAAAACAAACTATGGGACGGCCTTTTTTTTTATTTTAAGTACTTGATACTGAAAAAAATTAAAAAATCCCATTTACTACTCATTTTCATGCAGGAATTTTC